>CAYWTU010000027.1:0-14114 GCA_964461275.1 uncultured Pirellulales bacterium
GCGTTCGAGCCGGTCGCGCTCGGGCCCATCGCCCACGATCAGCAGATGCACGTCGTCGCGCGTCACTTTTAAAAGGTCCGCCGCCCAGATCAGGTCTTTAAGGCGCTTTTGAGGCCAAAGCCGTCCCACGGCGCCGATCAGCCGGGTGTCGTGCGGCAAGCGTAGCTCGTCGAGTAGCTGTTGCCGCGAGACGCTGCTGGGCGCCGCCGCTGCGATGGCGTTGGGAATTAGCGTGAACTTCTCGGCCGGCAGACCCTTGGAAATGTAGAACTCGCTGACGCCGGAACTATTCACCACAATGCGGTCGGTACGCTGGGCCAACCAACGGTCGATCGCCAATTCGTAGCCGACTTTCCATGGGTCAACGCATCGCTCGCTGGCGACGATCCGCTTCACGCCGGCCCGCCTCGCGGCCAATCGGCCGTACGCATTGGCCGCGAACAGCCAGGTTTGCACCAGATCGGGCCGCAGTTTTTTGATGTGCTTTTCCAACTGCAGGTAGGCCAACGGATCGGCCTTCCAACGCTTTCCGTTGACGGCGAGCGGAATTTCCGCGGAATCCAACTCGTGGGCCAATGGACCGCCACGGGTCAGCGCCGCCACGTGGACCTCAAACTCATCCCGCGGCAGCCCGGTGGCCAGCAGCACTAATTGCTTCTCGGCCCCCGAACGATCGAGCGAGGGAATGATTTGCAGAATTCGTTTGGTCACGTTCGCCCTCCTGCCCCATAGCTGGCGATGATCGCCTCGAACCGCCGGAGGTGCTCGTCTGCCGAACGGGCCAGGGAAAACTCGGTCGTCACCCTTTGGCGTGCCGCCAGCCCCAGCGCCGTTTCCTGGCCGCTGAGCGCGCGGAACATCGCTTCCGACCAGGCGTTCCGATCGCCAAGCGGCGTGAGGAGTCCGTGCTGCTGGTGGACCACCAGCGCCCAATTCCCCGGAATGTCGCTGACCACCGCGGGCAACCCGGCCGCCATCGCCTCCAATAAGGCCACCGACATACCTTCTTCCTCCGACGGCAGCACGAAGGCGTCGGCGGCGGCCAACAACTCTTCCACGCCATCGAATTGGCCGGTCAGCACGGCGCGGCCGGTGAGATGCCTCTCGGCAATCCGCGACAGCAGTTCGCCGCGCAGCGGGCCGTCGCCGGCTAGCCACAAATAGGCCAAAGGCATTCGTTGCGCAACCTCGGCAAACACGTCGATGAGAAACGGCAGCCCTTTGCCCGCGTGCAATCGTCCTGTGTAGAGGAGCAACTTGGCGTTGGGCGGCAATTGCAGGTGCAAATGGGCCGCCCCCAGCGATTGTCGCACGGCCCACCGCTGCGTGGCGTTCGCAACCGCGCCGGGCCGCACGCCGTTGGGCACATAGGCGATTCGCTGCCGCGCGTAGCCCGCCGCGATGAGTTCGGTTTCAATCGGCCGGCTGGGGGCGAAGAACCCTTCGGCCTGGAAACATCGCCGCTTGATTCGCTTGCCCAGCGGCGCGTCGAGCTGCCAGTGCATGTCGCCCGTTACGCCTGCCCCTTCGGCGCGAATCACCACCGGCCACGTTCGGTCTGGACTCAAGGCGGCATAGGCGTCGTGTTTGAACATCGAGACGTAAACCAGATCAACCGCCTGGCGATGCCGCCGCAACCATTGCTCGATCGAGCGCATGTAGCGCCACGTTCCCAGCCACCGAACCGCCGGCTGCGGCAGGCGCACCACCCGCACTTTTCCCTGCTGCAGTTCCGCCGGCCAGTCGTGCCGCCAGCGGGCCGTCAGCAGCGTTACCTCGCAGCCGCGCGCGGCGAATTCCGCGGCTAGGTCCGACAGCACCCGCTCTGCCCCGCCCATCAAGGGCCAATAGCGCCGAGTGACGAGCGCCAGCCGCGGCCCGCTCACGCCCGCCGTCCCGGGGCATCGGCAAGCGCCCCCGTGATGGTCTGATCAGCCGCATCGCCGCCGGCAGTCAGATCGTCCGCTTCCAGTGCCGCCACGTACGGCAAGTTGCGATAGCGGTCGTTGTAGTCCATTCCGTATCCGACCACGAACACGTCAGGAATGTCAAACGCCACGTAGTCAGGGGACAAGTCTGTTTCTTGGCGACCCAGTTTACGTAGCAGCACCGCTGTCTTGACGCTGGAGGCGCCCGCGACGGAGAGACTTTGGACCAACGCCTTAAGCGTGTGCCCCGTGTCGAAAATGTCGTCGACCAGCAACACGTCGTGTCCTTCCACATCAGGCAACAGCTCGGCATGAATCGTCAGCTCACCCGGGCGCATGGCGTGGCCCCGGTAGCTGCGCGCCTGCACGTGACCCACACGAATCGGCAGCTTGAGCCGGCGGATCAGGTCGGCCAGCAGCACTACGCAGCCCCCCAGAACCCCAATGACCGTCACGCCTCGGCCGGCGCCGCCGGCTACGCCACGGTCAGCCCAATCTGCCTCGATTCGTGCAGCCAACCGGTCGACGCCGTCGCTCAATAGGCCGGGATCGAGGAGAATTCGCATGAAAATGTGCCCTATATGCGGGCCCTATAACCCGCCGGAAGCCCCCCCCCTTTTTGGACCATCGCGCACGGCCGACGCACGGTTATAATACCCGCGTCAGGCCGCGTGGCATAAGAGCGCCTGGTTTTTTCACACTGGTTTCGAGCTTGGGGGATGGCCGGTTGAGTGAGTTCCGTGGGAAGTGGTCCGAGACCCAAGTGGGCGGTCACCTGTGCGATGTGTATGAGCCCCCCAAACCGAGCCCCCATCAATACGTCGTCATTTATTTGCACGGCGTACACATGCAGCGGCTGACTGGCAACACGGCCTTCTCGCGACAGTTCGACCGGCATGGGCTGCGGGTAATCGCTCCCATGACCGGCCGCTGCTGGTGGACCGACCGCGTCTGCGCCGACTTCGACCGTCGGCTGACCTCCGAGCGGCACATACTGGAGAACATTGTCCCGTTCGTCCGTAAGCTATGGGCAGCCGAGACGCCCCGCGTGGCCTTGCTGGGGACCAGCATGGGGGGCCAGGGCGCCCTGCGTTTCGCCTTCAAGTATCCTAGTCTGTTCCCGATCGTGGCGGCGTTGTCCCCCGCCATCGACTACCACACCCGGCTTCGCGATCCTGACGGGGACGAACACATCTTGGAGATGTATGGCGACGAGGAGACGGCTCGCCAGGACACGGCGACATTGCACGTCCATCCGCTCAATTGGCCGAGGAACATCTTCTTCGCCTGCGACCCGACCGACGGCCGCTGGCTGGAGAGCAGCGAGCGATTGCAATCGAAGTTGGTGTCGCTGGGCATTCCGCACGAGGTGGACCTAGAAACCACCGGCGGCGGCCACGGCTTCGATTACTACGACCGGATGGCGGAGAAGGCCGTTGGGTTTCTAGCCGGCCGCTTGGAGCGCGAACGGATGCGGGTGGCCTAGGCGGGAGTTGCCTCGAGCCGGCGTTTGAACCGCGAAGGCGCCAGCACAGCGTTCACGCGGGCGGAATTCGAGACTGGCATTCCAATACCACCAGGCAGCGCCTAACCAGACAGCTCCTAATTCGCCCCCAAGCTTTTGAGGGCCACTCCGGCAGCGTAGGCCAGGGCAGCGGCAGTGCCTCCCAGGCATAGCGTACCGAGCGCGGCACGGAGCCAATTTTGGCCCAGCACGCGCCCTTTCGCGGCGCCCACCGTAAAGAACGCCAGTGCCGTCCCGACGGAACTGGCGCCGAACACTTGTCCCGGTGTCAAACTGAGCGGCAGCAGAAACGGCGCCAGCGGAACCAATCCTACCGAAACGAACGCTCCGAAGCAGGCCATCGCCGCCCGCCACGGGACCGGGCTGTCGAGCCGCAGGCCCAGTTCCTCGGTCAACATCGTGTCGACCCACCGCTGGCGATCCTGCGTAATCACTTCGACAACGTGGTCCAGCAGCGGCTGCTCAAACCCCTTGGCGGCGAAAATCTGCCGCACTTCCTCCCGCTCGCCGTCGGGGATCTGTTCGATGTGCTGCTCTTCCTTGCGGCGGGCGGCCAAGACCACCTCGTGCTCCGCTCGCGTGCTCAAGTAATTTCCCACCGCCATGCTAAAGCCGTCGGCCAGCAGATTGGCCAAACCAAGAATGACGGCCACGCCGCGCGGCAACTCCGCACCAGCCACACCCGCCACGACGGCGAACGTGGTGACCGTGCCGTCGACGGCGCCCAGGACGAAATCGCGGAGGTAGCTATGGGTGGTGGCGCCGGCCAACCGCGCGGCGATCGCTCCTGCGGTGTGGTCGTGGTGCAGCCGCTCATCATCCCGGAACTGAGCGGCGGACATGAAGCTGCCTTTGATAGGTGGGGCGCGTTCAATTGCCTAGCACGGCCTCGACGTCTTCTAGTGAGGCCATTCGCACGCCACGGACGTACTTGTGGCAGTTCACGCATTTGAGCGTCAGGTCGACGTAACGTAAAGCGGCGGCGTCGAGATTCTTTTGACGCGCGGCTTCCGTCAAGGCATCGGCGGTGCGGCGGAATTCGCCGCTGTGCTGCAAGTATTCAGTCGTCTGAAACACGCGCCAACTGGCCGCCTGGCTCAACAGGCTCAGCTCCTGGGCGTGCTTGGCGATCTGATCGAAATCCTCGACCACAATGCCGCGGAGCACCTCCTGACAATGGTCGAGCTTGAGTTCCATAAAATCCCGCAGTTTGTCTTCCTGTTTCGACGCGGCGCGATTCATTTGCCAACCGCTCGCCACCAATGTCAACGCCAAACCGCACAGCACGAACTTCCTCATCGGATGTCTCCCTACGTAAATGCCCGCCGCTGCGGCGGGAGTATATCTGAACGTCAGCCGTTGCGCTTACCGCCCAGTTGTTCTTCGATGGCATTGGAAATAGCAGACGCCAAGTCCAGCGAACTGAGCATTCCCACCGGTCGCCCGGCGCCGTCGAGTACCGGCAAATGGTGGACGTGCAGTAGGCACATCTGCCGGGCGGCGTCGACAATGCTGGCGTCGGCCGACACCGTTTGCACTGCCGCCGTCATGTGACGCCACACGCGGTCGTGATCCGACTCGGCAATCTGAAACGCCGCGGCCGGCCCACGCTCCACCAGCAAGTCGCCCCCACGGCGCGCCGCACGGTCGGCCGCGCATTGATGCGCGTCTCGCTTGAGAAAGTCGATGGCCGTGATCATTCCAATGCACCGCCCGGCCTCGTCAATGACCGGCGCAGCGCCCAGGTCGGCGGCAACCAATTGCTCTGCCGCCTCGCACAGAGTATGCGATGAGGGGACGCTCACCACAGGCTGCGCCATCACGTCTCGAACGCGCAACTCCACCAGCCTGTCTTGCAAACCGGGCGCGGTCATGGGTTGATGCTCCGTTAAGGAATCCCCGTTACGGCATGCGGCCGACCGTGGCCACCGGGGCAGGCGCCGCCGGCTCTTTGAAGGTGAATACCGGGCACGTGGCGCGGCGGACGATCGCTTCCGCCACACTCCCCATCAGAAGCCGCCGCAATCCCGTGCGGCCATGCGTTCCGATCACAATCATGTCGACCCGTTGATCCTTTGCCAATTCGACGATCTCGTGCGCCGGGTCGCCCGTTAGCAAGCGGTGTTCATACGGTACTTTCGAGTCGGTCGGGACGACCGCTTCGAGCATCTTGGCCAACGCCCTGGTGTCCGGTTCGGGCACGCCGTAATACATCTCCCCGCCACCGTAGGCCGCCGGGGGTTCAGCTACATGGGCGATCAGCAACGTCGCTCCCGTGTCCCGCGCCAGCGCGGTCGCGTGCGCCAAACCGGCATCGCTGCACGTGGAAAAGTCGGTGGGGAATAGAATCTTCTTGGCGTTCATGGGTCGGCTCCTATCGGGTAAGGCGGTCGAAGTGGGCGACCGCGCCGTCTGCCCACGGAGTGAAAGATATCCAGCCGATTTAACATCCGGCAGAAGTGCAATTCAGGTGCCAACCAGTGTCGGCAACACCATGGAATCGCAAATCGCGGTCTGGTCGCTCTGGTAACCGCTGTCGCGGCGGCCCAGGGGCCTTTACGGCCTGGCAACCACCCGCCGACAGGTAAGGTCTGATAGAATTGGGCGCTGTGCGAAATCGCACGCCGCGACCGAAACGCACACCCAGCGCCTGCAATTTATCTGCCCATTGAAAGCGTTCGACGTTTTTTGGGCCGAATCTGTGAAGTAACGCTGCTCGCAAGGTTTTAGCGGTTGCGGCATAGCGCTTGCACGTTTCGTCACGACTTCGCTTCCGGGTTGGCGTCGGGTCGCCGTCGGTAGCGCTGTGCCTGACCGTATGGCAACCATGGCGACTGATACAGAGAACATTCGACTTCTTGTGGTCGACGACGACCCCGACTTTCGCGGCACGGTGGTCCGCCGTTTCATGCGACGGGGCTATCAGGTGCAAGAGGCTTCCGACGGCAACGAGGCCCTGGACTTGGCGCAGCGGCATTCGTTCGACGTGGCCATCGTCGATATGGTCATGCCCGGCATGGGCGGCTTGGAATTGCTGTCTCGCCTGAAAGCGCAGTCACCGGAAACCGAGGTCATCCTGCTCACCGGCCAGGGGAGCATTGAGACCGCCGTTACAGCTATGAAGTCCGGTGCATACGACTATCTAACCAAGCCGTTTCCACTGGCGGAGTTGGAAGTTCTGATTCAAAAGGCCAACGAGCGCCGTTCGCTGTCGAAAGAGAACCGGCAGCTCAAAGAGGTATTAGCCCGCTCTCAGCCCAGCAGCGAAATGATCGGCCAATCGGCCCCCATGCAAGAGGTGATGCGGATCATCCAGCGGGCGGGACCAACCGACAACGCCCTGTTGATCCAAGGCGAAAGCGGCACCGGCAAGGAATTGGTGGCCCGCGCGCTGCATCGGCACAGCCTGCGAGCGGACAAGCCGCTGGTGGTGATCAACTGCGCCGCTTTGCCCGAGACGTTGCTGGAAAGCGAACTTTTTGGGCACGAGAAAGGGGCGTTCACCGGCGCCATTTCGACCAAACAGGGGCTGTTTGAAGTAGCCGATGGCGGCACGATGTTTATCGACGAAATCGGCGAGATGTCGGGCGGTCTGCAAGCCAAGCTGCTGCGGGTCTTGGAAGATGGCTCGATGCGGCGCATCGGATCGCTCAAAGAGCAACGCGTCGACGTGCGGCTGATCGCCGCGACCAACCGCAACCTGGCGGAAGAAGTGCAGGCCGGCCGGTTTCGCGAAGACCTGTTCTATCGAATCAACGTCATGTCGCTCGAGTTGCCGCCGCTGCGTGACCGGCACGGCGACATACCGCTGTTGGTCAACCGGTTCCTGGGGCCCGACTGGGAAATCGAACCGTCGGCCGTGGACGCACTGGAGCGGTACATTTGGCCTGGCAACGTGCGGCAACTAATCAATGCCATCGAGCGGGCCAAGATCATGGCCGACGGACGAACCGTGCGACTGAGCGACCTGCCGCGGGAAATCGTCGTGGGGGGAGCCGCGCCGCGGGGCGCCTCCGAGCTGCGCGAAGCTTTGGTCAGCAGCGACGAACTGTCGGCGATCCAGCGGGCTCACATTGTCGAGATCCTACAGCGCGAAGGGGGCAACAAAGCCCGGGCCGCCAGGGCGCTGGGGGTCAATCGCCGGAGCCTGTACCGCCTGCTCGACAAGTATGACATCCGCACACTGGAGCCGGGTCAGCAGTCGTGAGCGTCGTGGAGACGTATTCCAGGCGTCGGACCCGAGCGGCCGTTCTTAGGGGCATTCTCAGCCGCAAGGTGTGGCGATTTGACACGCCGGTGGGCGTTTTGCTATAGTCCCCCGCTGACGCGTATTGGTGTGTGGTTTGGCCGCTGGCCAGGCCGCAGAACAGGGAACACCGGTGTAATTCCGGGACGGCCCCGCCGCTGTAACCGAACGGGTGGCATTAGTCCGGCAACGCGATAAATCGCCGAAATCCAGACGATTTCGGCCTTTTCGCGCTGCATGACAAACGCCTCCAAAAAAACCTGCTCCATCTTTGCCATTGTCGTGCTGTGCGGTCGCACTGGACTGCAGCGTCGATGAGAAGGCCGGAGTGGCAATTTGTTCGGGAGTCAGAAGACCTACCAAAACGCGACCGCAAGCAGGCTGCGAGGGCGGCCGCTTGAGGGCTGTGGCCGAAGTTGCCCAAAGGGACAACAGTTGCCCAAAGGGACAAAAGCGGCTCGGCGATTGGGTCATGCTGCTGATTCCCTGGTTGGCCCGCGGTGGATCGTGTCTCGCCATTAGCGAGGTCGATTCGCTCGGCCCGGCCGCAAGGAGCCGCTCATCCAACATCTTCTGTGTCCATGGTGACCGCGGGGTTCGTTGACCCTTGCGCGACGCCTGTGGAGCTTTGTGCGCGCCGGCAATGCGCTTGCCGCCGCGGCGCACAGAGCGACCGCACCGGCGTTCGTCGCGAGGCGATTGGGCCTCTAGCCCACCTGGGCAGGAAGTTGTGCGCGCGTCCGACATGAATCGTCTTTTTTTATACAACAGCCGCCGCGCCATGACGCTCATCGAGCTGTTGGTGGTGGTGGCGATCATTGGCCTGGTGGTGGCGTTGCTATTGCCGGCCGTTCAAGCGGCCCGCGAGGCGGCGCGACGCGCCCGCTGCCAGAACAATCTCCGGCAGATCGGCCTGGCGCTCCACGCCTACCACGACAACTTCCGGTGCCTGCCTGTGGGTTGTGTGGAATTGCGAGTGGGCGCAAGCCCGGCTCAGCTCTTGCGGAAGCAACTAGCCTGGTCGGCGTATCTGCTGCCGTTTCTGGAACAGGCGAGCGTGTTCGCCCAGATTGACTTGAATAAGCCGTTCGATAGCCCGGAAAACAAGTCTGCGGCGGCGCGGGTGCTCGACGTATACGTCTGCCCAAGTCAGCCGCGGCAAAACTACTTAATCGACGGTCGGGCGGTGTGCGATTACGGCGGAATGTACGGCGAACGAATCACGGCCGGCCCACCTCACTTCCGCACGGCCGAGCAGCGCTCCGGCGTGATGATTTATGACCGGGGAGTTCCCCTGCGGCGAATCGTGGACGGCACTTCGCAAACGATCATCGTCGGCGAAGACACCGGTTTCGGCGATGGGCAGTGGATCAACGGACGGAACATCTTCGATCAGGCATACGGCATCGAGAAAGTTCCCACCGGCGTCTACGAGAACGACCTGCACAGTGAGCATTCCAGGGGCGCCTTCGCGCTGTTTTGCGATGGTTCGGTGCGGTTTTTAGACAGTTCGATCGAATTATTGACGCTGGCGGCGCTCTGCACGCGGGCCGGCAAAGAAAACTGGGGACAACAGAAGTACTGACCATTCTGATGCAATGAAAGGACCAACCATGAGCAACCATAAGATGGAACCGCCTGCCGGGCGAATCCTTGGGGTCTGCACGTTGATGTGCTGTGTCTGCGGCATTGCTGTGGGGGCGCCGCTGCCGGCGGTTGACCTCGAAGACCTCACCCTGCCACAGGCCGGACAGAACTACTACAACGGCGCCGACGGCGCCGGCGGATTCATCTCCCAAGGCGCGCATTTTCACAATCGATTCACCAACTTCGGCGGCGGCTTTTCAGCGTGGGAAGGTTGGTCGTATGCGGCGGAAACCGATGTGACGACGCCCGGCTTTGGCAACCAGTACAGCGCCTACCACTTGCCAGGTGGGGGCGGCGGTGGGTCGCCTCAATACGCCGTGGCGAGCAAATTCGACTTTGACCCGGCCTTTCCTGATTTGAGCCTCGGACGGATCACCCTGCCGCACGGTTTTCTCCCCAAGAGCGTCGACGTGACGAACACCACCTATGCCGCTTTGGTCATGCTCCAGGGGGACGTCAACGGTTTCGCCAAAAAGTTTGGCGGACTGGGTGGGACCGACCCCGATTGGATGCGGCTGACCATCCTCGGCCTGGACGCCAGCGACAACGTATTGGGCAGCGTGCCGTTTTACTTGGCCGATTATCGCAATCTGAACGGTACTCCCGACTACGTGGTAAGCCAATGGACGACGATTGACTTGGCCCCGGTGCGCCAGGCCAAGGCCCTGGCGTTCCTACTGGAATCGAGCGACGTGGGCGACTTTGGAATGAACACGCCGGCGTACTTCGCCCTGGATAACCTGACGCACGTGCCCGAGCCTAGCGGCCTGGTTCTGGCGCTGGTAGGGCTGGCGGCCTTGGGCGTCTGGCGGCAACGGCGATAACTTCACCATTGCCCCACGCACCAAGCGGCGCTCGTGGCCTGCTTGGTATGAAAACACGGCGCTGGATCGTCGCGGGTGCTTCGGCGGCAATGCGAACGTTTGCCCTAGAGACCATTAGCGCTTGGTTCGTTTTGCCGCCGGACGATCGCGAGGGGCCGAGCGCAGATCGTTTGGTGCGGTTTCACGTTTTGCGCCCGGTTGGCGGCTGCGCGACGGCGTGGGCTCGCGTTCTTTGCGGCCGAGGACCGGTTTCACCTCGGTCTCAACTGGCCCCACGCTTCCCTTCTCCCATTCGATAATCAGCGGGTGCAGAAACACGTCCTCGAAGAATGCCGCCCTCCGACGGGCGCCCCAGACGTCCACTTCGGGCATTTCGTCGGCCACGGCGTGCATGTGAATTTCGTCGTCGACCAACTGCACTCGGACGTCGCGGATTTGTTGGCTATGGCTGCGGTCGAATCCCCCCGCTATCCGCAGCACGGCCGCCATTTGACGCACGCGCAGTTGATCGCGAGGCGAGAGCGCGGCGAAGTTGGCGTGTTTTCGCTTGGGCTTGGCCCCGCGGTGATACCGGGCCACGTTGGCGATCAGCTCCAATTCCAGCGGCGCGTAGCCGGTCAAGTGACTGTTGGAGATCAAGTGATAGCTGTGTTTGTGGTGCTGCTCATAGTTGATCAAGTAGCCCACGTCTTGGAGCACGGCGGCGGCTTGCAAGATTGCCTGGTCTTCTTCCGACAGACTCAACGGGCCGCACAGTTGTGTAAAAATCGACCCGGCTAAATGTGCGACGTGGCGAGCGTGGAGCGTATCGACGCCGCAACGGGTCGCGAAGTTCTCAGCGGCCGCGAGCCGGTCCGGCGGACCGTCGACCTCAGCGCTCCCCACCATGCTCAACAGCAACCCGTCGCGGACGCCGCCGTCGTGCACCTGCAGCGCATTGACCTTCAGTCGCCGCATCACGCTGTCGATGATCGCCAGGCCAGCGACGATGATGTCGGCCCGCTCTGGGCTCAGGCCCGCCACGCTGCGGCGCTTGTGGGGCGAGAGTTTTCTGAGCCGTTCGAGCAGATGTCGCACGTCGGCCCGCGACACGGCGCAGCCGCGAACCGGTTGGCCCGCCTGGCCTCGGAGGGCCACCGCCATGGCGGCCAACGCCGTGAAGGTGCCGCCGCTGCCAATCAACAGGTGGGGTACGAACAGCGGTTTCTCGGTGTGCTTCTTCAGCAGCCGATCAGCGCCGGTCAACAACCGCTCGAATTCCACGGGCGTCAGGCTTTGAGCGCCCCCGAACAGCTCCGTGAGTCTGACCGCGCCCAACGGAGTGGTGTAGATCTCCTCGACAATGTTGCCGGAGGCCAGCACGATCTCCGTGCTGCCGCCGCCGATATCGACCACGGCCACATGTTTGCCTTCCAAGTCGAACGCCCGGCTGACCGAGTGAAACGCCAAGAGCGCTTCTTTTTTGGCGCTGACCACTTCGATCTCCAAGCCGATCTCGTCTTTAACGCGCTGGCAGAAGTCGAGGCCGTCGGCAGCCTCGCGCACGGCGCAGGTGGCGATTGCCCGGGTCTGCTGCACCTGATAGCCGGCGGCGATTTTTGTCATCCGGCGCAGGGCTGTCAGCGAGGCGTCGACCGCGGTCGGATCGAGTCGCCCGGTGGCGCTCAGGTTGGCGCCCAGCCGGGTGGCCTCCTTCTCATCATCCAGAACGCGATATTTTCCGCCCCGCATCGCCTCGGCAATGATCAGCCGCAAGCTGTTGGTGCCGATGTCGATGGCGGCCAACCGCGGCGCAAGCTCCGGCGACAAGTAATACTGTTTTGGTTCCATGAAGGCGCGTGCGGAGTTCGGGTTGCCTTATCGTAAACTGCTTTGGGCCAGCGCGACATGGCGAAATTCCAATTCGCCAAATGTCCGGCCGACCCCTAAGACGAGCAGCACGGCGTCGAGATCCTCAGGACAGGCAAAGTCGTGCTCGAATGCCGTCCACTCGGTGCTTGCCGTCAATTCCTCAGAAAAGCCCAAGACTCGCAGATGATTCGTGGGATCGGCAATTTGAATCTGAAACTTTCGCGGCTTTGACGCGCGAAACTCCAGCGTTAAGCGCCCCGTTTGTCCCAATTTGAAGCCCGTTGCCAGGCGTTGCAGGCGGACGTCGCCATGGTGGCCGCCGGCCAAGCTGGTGACGCTGACTTTTGCGTAATGAAGTTGACTCGGCGACGTATCCCACAATGCATGGGCAGGCGCCGCAGCATGGAGAGACCACGCGGCGGCGGAGGGCGAACCGAATCCCTCCATGCTGCGGTTGACGAAGGTGACGGCGGGATTGTTCGCCCCGTGTGAGTCCACCGCCATGACGACTCCTACGAACATTTCATCGAAGGTTCGCAGCCCCGCGCGAACTTCGGCGCTGGAATCGGGATTGCGGACGTTGTCGGCGGAGTTGTCGAAGCTTCCATAGGCGTGAAGAACATCGCCAGGGTAGATTCTCCGAGGTTTGGCAAAGTCGTACCAATATTGCCAATTGAAGTCGTATTGCGGGATGTCCAGGAGCGTTTCGCGACGGCCATCGACCGTTTCCAATTCAAATCGAAACGTTTCTCCCCGCAGGTGCATGTGCGGAAACAGGCCGAGCAGGTCTGCCTCTCGCCCGAAGCGCAAGGCGCCGTGCACCTTGTACTCGCTGGCGCCGGCGGGAATCACCAGCGGTTTGTCGTTGAACACGGAGTCCAAGCTGACAGGATGCTTAACGGCCTGCGGATCGGTGAATCTTAGCCCCAGGTAGGTTCGGTCCGTTGCCAGTTTTCCTTTCGGTTCGTAGTGCATGACAAACCGAAGCTTTGAGCCGCCCGGAACCAACATGGCATACCCCTCGGGCAACCTCATGGGCGGCGTACCTGGGGCATAGGAAAAGTGCGGGTAACTTTGAATCGCATGTCGAGATTGACTCGGGGGCACTACCCACACCGACACGTGATGCACGACTTCTGGGTTCCCAGGCCTGATTTCCGCTTCGCGCACCCAGCGGTCCTCCACCAGCTGCGGGTCCATTTCGAACGATTGATATTCATAGCGCTCATCGAGCGGGACGTCGAACGCTTGTTCGCTCATGTAGTAAACCCCGTGCGGCTCAGCGATCCTCCAGCCTGTAGCGAAATCGGGAGCCTGGACCACGGCGCTTTTGTCGCCCTCAGGACAACCCGCGTCGATCCACTCTAAAAGAGTCTGCTTTTCGCCCTCAGGTAGGCGCAAGTCGTTGCGGAATTCGCCGTATTTGACGTTGGCATGCCAGGGCGGCATGCGCCCCGCTCGCACCACTTCCTGAATCATCGGCCCCCACCCCACGACTTCCTGGTAGTCCGTCAGCGAAAACGGCGCTAGTTGGCCCTGGCGATGGCACTCCACGCAGTGGCGATTCAGAATCTCGCGGATATGGCCGGAAAAGGTAATGTTGCCGCCGGGTGCTGGCGCCCGACGGCGACCAATCAAGCACCCCACGGCCGTTGTCGGCACGGACGCTTGGCTCTGTAAGGCTCGCTGCACGGCATCGGACAGGTAGTCGATCGTCGGCGCCGGCCGCTGGTAAGCAATCCCAAACTGATCGTCGACTCGCCCTCGGTAATACACCTGGCCTTGGCGGTCGACGACAAACACCTCAGGCGTTCTGACGGCGCGAAAGGCGTCCGCCGCTAGGTGCCGCGAGTCTTTCAAAAACGGAATCCGCATTCCGTGCTGCTGCACGAAGCCGCCAATATCGGTTAGCGAGTCTTGGTCATTGGAGTTCACAGCGACAAAATCGACTCCCTGCTCCCTGAACTGTGCAGCGATCTCCTCCAGGCGAGCGATATACTTCACCGCCAGCGGGCATTCACATCCCCAGAATGCCGCCACCAGCAATTTTGACGATTCCCGCCGCCACAGGCCTTGCGGATTGCCGCGGGAGT
>CAYWTU010000028.1:0-14081 GCA_964461275.1 uncultured Pirellulales bacterium
CCGGCCTTTTCCCATTCCGGATCGGTCGGCAGGCGCTTGCCCACCCACCGGGCGTAGGCGCATGCCTCGTACCAGTTGACTCCGACCACCGGGTGATCTTCGGTCCCCGGCAGGAATTCGCCATTCTTCCAGTGCCTCGGTCCTGGGTGGCCCGTGCTGTCGACAAAGTCGAGCACGCCCGGCAGAATCTCTGGGTCCCAAATCGAAAGCTGCTCGTATCCGCGGGCCGCCACGAACTCGTAGTATTCTAGATTCGTGACCGGGTAGCGGTCCAGATAATGCCGCTCGACCTGAACGGGCAGGTTCCGCGGCAACTCGCGCTCCTCGCGGGCCGCTTGTTCTTCCTCGGCGCTGGTGCAGGTTCGTCCCATCACCACTTCACCTTCGGGACACAGCGCCATGACATCGGCCAGCGCCGTTTGACAGCGGACGAGGTGGTCGGGCGAAAGATTGCCCGCCAACTCCGGCCGCATCAGCAGCGCGAAGCGGCCCTGCTCAAGCATCTGTTCCACCAGGCCGTTCAGATCGCTGGGCGACTCGTCCGACGAATTCCGTCGGCGACGCGGCCCTGCGCCGCATACGGTCTGGCCCGCGCCGACTCGCCCGTTCGGCCGTCCGGCGGCCCAACGCAGGAGCTTGCTTAGGGTGGTTAGTGGTGTCATGATCCGCCCTCGCTTGGACTCGCCCGGGAAGAAGCCCTACGCCACGTCCTGTTGATTTCGACGGCGCCGATCTTTTTGCAGCGCCTCGAACTGAGCCATGACCGAATCCAACACCGCATGAGCGCCGCTGTCGCCGGCCGACAGCGCCGGCCGCTCCGCCGCGATGGGCTGCGCGAGTCGGCGGACGTTGGACGCCTGGATGTCACCGGCCGCCGTCTGCGCGGTCAGGGTGGTTCGCAATTCCTTGAGCTCGCTGGTCCACTCCGAGCGTTCGCGAGCGATCCGGTTCTTTTCGTCGGCCAACGATTCGGTCAACTCGGCCGCCCGATTGCGGATCATCTCCAATTCGGTTTCCAATAGCGCCCGCTCGTGCTCCAGATCGGAGACCTGTGGCGGTGGGCCGGTGGCTTCTGCGCCTTGGCGGCGGAGGCGCTCGACCTCTTCGCGTACCTCCGCCAATTTCGCTCGCGTTTCGGCAAGTTCACCTCGCGCGCTGGCCAAAGACACCGCCGTCTGATCCGCTCGTGACGCCTGGGACTTGGCAAGATCCAGATCGCGGCGCAGGTCGGCCATCTCGCGCTCCACTTGTTCGGCTCGGCGGGCCAAGGCCGCTTCCGCCTGTTGTCGCTGGCCGATCAACGCGCTGCGCTCTTCCGCCAATTGCGATCGAGCCTGATTGAGCTGTTCCTGCGCGGCGGCCAACTTGGTGGCCTGTTCCGCAACGGACGTTGCTTGCGCCCGGGACAGCCTGCGCTCCGACAACCAACCCACCCGCTCGCGTTCCAGTGTGGCCAGCCGTGAGATCAGCTCGTCGTTTTCCGCCCGCAGCTCAGCCATCGCCTTGGAGTCGCCGTCGCTAATCTGGGCTTGGGCCTGCGCCAGCGCCTGTTCAAGTCGGCCGACGTGAGCCGCATGTTGAGCTTCGGCTTCGGCCGCCGCTTGAGTCAGCCGGGCCAATTCCTCGTGCTGGGCGCCGAATTCCGCCTCCAGCAGATGCCAGCGCCGGCCCGCCTCCGCAGCCGACTGTTCCACGGACTCCAATTGTTGGCAAGCCGCGTCCCGCTGCGCCTCGGCCGCTCGAAGCCGCTCGGCAAGCTCTTGGCGAGCGGCATCGCTTTCGCCGCACTGCTGTTGCGTCCGGAGCGCCAGGTCCTCCATCTGAGCCTGCATGCGCTCGATTTGGTCCAAGTATTGGTCGACGCGGACTTCCAGCGCTTGCCCCAGAGCGGTTTGCTCGGGCGGATGATTTTCTGCGGGCGAAGCCGATCGGAGCAGCGCCTCGGTTTGCTCCAGCTCAGCACATTGCTCGGCAAAGAATTGGTCGAACTGCTCGCCGCACGTGCGCAGTTCGCCCAGCAGTGAGTTAATGGTCGGCGGCGTGGTGGACATGCAAGGTCCCAGGCCGGCCGCGGCGCTGGCGCAGCGGCGTGCCAAATGTGATAACTCAAACCAAACAAAGGGGTCGCGAGGCGCACGCTGTGCCGACCGGCTGGAGCCTCCTGTCGGCACGGTCAACACGAGTGCTCGTTGTCCGGTCGTCGCGGCGGGTAGGTGAGACGAGACCGCGACGCAGACCACGTTCGACTCGGTTGCTGACTTCCTCACGCGGCTCACGCTTGTCGTCCGCGCAGGTTGCCAACAGGAATCTACGTCACAATCGTCCGGCAGGCAAAAAACGCCGCACGACATTCGGGCCTCGCCCGTCGGTTCCGCCGTGCGCTGCCGCACACCACCGCATCAGCCGTCAAAAATCGTCCTTTGGGCTGCCGAAACACCACGCGCCTCGTTGCATTTTCGCCACCCTCGCATCATGCTAGGGAACGACCGCGATGAACTTCCGCGATACGATTCCCATCTCCCGACCACTCATTCTGGACGAGGTGAGAAAAGTGGAAGCTATCGTTCGGTCGTTCCAAGGCGAATGCTTTCAATCCCCCGATTCCATGGACGGATGCCGCCGTGCCCGCCCACAAGCGACGTTCTCGCGAAGCGCCTCGGCCACGGATCGGCTCGGAGGCCGACGAATCGTCGGCGGCCACCGCGTTGACGGCAAGCTGGATGCTGTCGATCCTTACCTCGCTGCTCTGCAACGTAGGCGCGATTGCCGCCCACGCGGCCGTGGGTGTATGGCCCGACGAGCCGGGCGTGCAGCTATTGGCCGGCTTTCTGCTGTTCGGCAGCGTCGTCGTTGGCGTCGTCACGCTCGCGCTTACGCCGCTGGTCGCTCGGTCGCGCAGGCGGCCGGCGCCGCGCCCGCTTGTGGCGGGTGGAGTTCTGCTGGCGCTCGCGCCTCTGGCGGCGGCGCTCATGCGCCTCGTACAATAGGCGCCGCATGTCCTCCACCTATGCCCAACATGAGCATCACGAGTTTCTTGACGCCAGCCAAGAGGCGCTGAAGAACGGCAATTTGCAACTGGCTTTGTTGCGCTTGGGCGAGGCGCTTGGCTCGCGGAATCGCGAGGCCTTTGCCGCGCTGCCCGGTTCCAGCGACCTACGGGATTTGGCCCGGGCGATCAAGGACCGCGCTTTGGCCCAACTCGACCGCCACCTCGAAACGCTGGAAAGCAGCGTCGTGGCCCGCGGCGGTCACGTGCACTATGCCGCAGACGGCGCCGACGCCTGCCGCATCATCAATCAGGTCATCGGCCCTGCACCAAAACGGGTCGTCAAGTCGAAATCGATGACCACCGAGGAGATTCACTTGAATCCGGCGTTGGAGGCCGCCGGACACCAGGTGTTCGAGACCGATTTTGGCGAGTTCATCATACAGGTAGCCCGACAGCGCCCGTCGCACCTGGTGGCGCCGGCGGTTCATCTCACAATCGACCAAGTCACCGAAATCCTAAGCGCCGACGCCGGACAACGCTTGCCCGCCGACGCCGGCCAACTGGCCGCCTACGGTCGCCGAAGGCTTCGCGAGCGGTTTGCGTCGGCCGACGTTGGCATCACCGGCGCGAACTTTGCCGTGGCAGAAACGGGCACGATTGTGCTGGTGTCGAACGAAGGCAACGCCCGGTTGACCGTCAGCCTGCCCAAAATCCACATCGCGGTGTTGGGCCTGGAGAAAGTCATTCCCAGCCTGAGCGATCTGGCGGTGCTGCTCAAGGTTTTGGCGCGGGCGGCCACCGGACAAAAGATGTCGGTCTATACCTCGCTGATCACTGGACGTCGGCAGCCCGACGAACTCGATGGCCCCGATGAGTTTCACTTGGTGATTCTGGACAATGGTCGCTCGCGGATCCTCGGCGGCCCACTGCGCGAAAGCCTGTTTTGCATTCGTTGCGGCGCCTGTTTGAACGCCTGCCCGGTCTACCGCAACATCGGCGGCCACGCCTACGGAGGCGTTTACTCGGGCCCCATCGGCGCCGTCATTACGCCTTTATACGACGGACTGGCTCAGAACCCGCACCTACCGCACGCCTCAAGCCTATGCGGCGCTTGTCAGGCGGCCTGCCCGGTAAAGATCGAAATTCCCGAACTGCTGATCCAGCTCCGCCAACAACTGCACGAAACCCGCACGACCTCCGGTAAATTGGAGTCACTGGCCTACGGCGTTTGGGCCCGCGCCATGCGCAGCCCCTGGAGTTATCGCGCCGCCACCTGGCTGGCCACCCACACCGTCGGGCGCTGGGTTCGGGGCGGTTGGATCAAACGGCTGCCGGCTAAGTTGCACGGTTGGACCGCCGCCCGCGATTTTCCCGCCCCGGCGGCTGAGCGTTTTCGCGATTGGTGGGACCGCGAGGGGCGATTGTGAACCGTGACGAGTTTTTGACCCGCGTCCGTCAGGCTGTCAGCGCCGGCGAAACGTATCGGCCGCACGTTCGACACGACGTGCCAGCGGGCGTCGGTTACATCGGAGCGGGGCCCGACCCTGTGGCCCGCCTAGTCGACGAGATTACCGCCGTAGGCGGTCAGCCGCGCATCGTGAACGACATGCAGGCCGCCCGTCAGGCGCTCGCGGAAATCGTTGAACCGCTTGGCCCCAAGTCGGCCCTGTGCTGGCAACATCCCGTCCTCGACCGGCTCGGCCTGGCGCCATTCCTGGCCGAACGCGGCATTGAGCGACTAACCTATGCCGAACTGAGCCCATTGCCGCCGGCTGAGCAACGGCGCAAGGCGCTGGCCGCCGACATCGGCATTACCAGTGTCTCTTATGCGGTTGCCGAAACCGGCACGCTAGCCCACTTTTCCGGTCCCGGCGCCGAACGGATGGCCAGCCTTGTCCCGCCGATTCACGTAGCGATCGTCACCGTCGACCAGATTCTGCCCGACCAGTTCGATCTGTTCACTCGGCTCGGCCAGTTGGGCGCCAGCGGCATGCCCACCAACGTGGCCTTGGTGACCGGCCCGAGTAAGACCGGCGACATTGAAATGCGACTGACCACGGGCGTTCACGGCCCCGGCCAATGGCACGTGCTCATCGTTCGCGACGCGAACTAGTCCTGCCGACTCTTGCTCCTTCACCCTCCAGGAGAGTATCGGGGTGAAGCGGATGCGACGCTGTTTTGCTCGCCACTGCGTCCTCTTCGATCTCGTCGCGCAACTCCCGTTCAACCGTTCGTTGCCGCCGAGCGAAATGCGGTCGTCGCGTTTCGCGTACCGGCTCGGCCGCCGGCCCGCCGCCGAGTCGCTGGACGCGGAAGATGCGCCCTCCCGGTCGCAACCAGTAGCGGATGCCGCGCCACGTAATGCGGAAACCGACGATCGAACTGGCCATCGCCAGCCAGCATACCAGGCCTCCCACTGGGGCCAGCCACACGTCGACCCACTGGGCCATCCGCAATTGCGCTTGCGACTCAGGCGCGTAGCATCGTCCCACGTCCTGTCGCAACCATCCGCGCACCACGTGGCCGTTGTAGAGCAGCGACACCGTCACCGCCGGAATCCACGACCAGCGGGCCTGCGTCATCACGCCCACCAACAGCAGCCATAACCCACCCCAAAAGGCGATCGTCGCGCAGGTGGTTACCGCCAGTGCCCCCAACCACCACCATGGCAGATAACAGCGCCCGATGATGAACTGGCGGCGAATAAACTCGAACATCCCATCCCAGTCCATGTCGATAGGCGAGGCGACCATGCAGTTGGGCTCGAATTCGATCGGGAGGTTGGCCGCCTGCAAGACGCGCGTGGCGACCAAATCGTCGCTGAGCGTGCCACGCCAGGCGTCGCGCAGCCGCAACCGCTCAAGCGTGTCGCGGCGAATGGCCCACGAGCCGCCCCACACCAGGTGATGCCCGCCCGGTCCCATCAACATCGCCACCACGCAGTTGATGCTGTACAAAAGATAATTGGCCGCGCCGGGCCGCGTGGGGACGAACCAACGATAACCTGTAATGGCGCCAATTCCGCCCTTGTCGAGCCGCGCGGTCAGGCAGCGGAGCCATTCGGGCCGCGGCCGCGCGTCGGAATCGACGAACGCCACAACTTCCACGTCGCTGGGTAAGTGGGCCGTGGCCGCCAGCAAGTTGTGAACCTTCTGGCCGCTGTCGCTGGAGACGCCCGCCACGATCAGCTCCGCATCGCACCCAGGCCGCTCGTCGATCAATTGTCGAATCGTCTCGGCGGCGGGGTCAGCCTCGCTTTCGACAACCAGCCTCAGGCTATAGTTGCCGTGGTCTTGTTCAAACAGCGGCCGTAGGTTGTCCTCTAAACCCAGGTCGAGGCCTTTGCACGGCGCCACGAGCGTTGTCCGCGGCAGGCGCACGTCGTCGGGCAGCTTGCTGCGGCGACTGCGGGCGAAACGCCTATGCTCCCAACTGTGCAGGATGAACAGCCCCATCTGCACGACGACAAACACGGCCACGCATGCGTACGCGCGAATCCATAGCGAGTCCATTTTTCACCGCACTTCCTTGTGGCGGGTTGATCACTGAGTTAGCCCCCGGTCAATGGCGGGGGTTGGCGCCGCGGCCGTCGGAGGCCATTGCTGGTGAGAACGAATCCCTATTCGACGCCCGTTCTCCCGCCCTTAGACCACGGGATGGGCAGAATAGGCCCGTACAGAAAACGGGTCAATCCGAACTGGTACTGCAAACTGGGCAAGACAACGGTGCGACCGCCCAGTAGCGGCGGCGTCTCGCCACCGGAAGCTAAGTTGGGCGCGGATACTGTCCGTCCCCCTCTCCCACTGGGAGAGGGCCGGGGTGAGGGGGCCGCTCCAGAGAGTCGCAGCCACCGGAGCAATTCACTTCGTCCCTGCCGGTTCCGGCGCTGCCTTCTTGAAACCGGCCTTGATCAGTTCCTCGAAGCCCGGCTTGACGGCCCTGACCTCGTAGCCCAACTTTTCCAGCAGCGGGACCGCCAACAGAGCCCTTCGCCCGGCGCGGCAATGACAATAAACCGTGCGATCCTTGGGGAACCGCTCGATCAGCTCGTCTTCGTACTTGGGGTCCTTCGACCGCTTTTCCAATTCCGACAGCGGAACCAGCACGGCCCCTTCGATGTGCCCCTCGTCCCACTCCTTCTGCTCGCGGACATCCACCAAGATCGCCTTCTTGTCGGCGATCTTCTTCTGAATCTCCTCAACGGTGTCCTTGGTGTGCTCGGCCGACAACAACACCGCCGGCGCCATCAGCAGCGAGACAACCAGTGCCGCAATTTGCTTTAATCGCCACATCGCGAATGTCCTCTATTTCGGTTTTAACAGCTTACGAAACTCGTCAAACAAGTAGTTGCTGTCGTGCGGGCCGGCCGAGGCCTCGGGGTGGTACTGCACGCTGAATGCCTGCAGTTTGCGGTGCCGCACGCCTTCGATCGTGTCATCGTTTAGGTTGCGGTGCGTCACTTCTAAATCGGCCGGCAGCGACTTCTCGTCGACGGCGAAGCCGTGATTCTGCGACGTAATCTCCACCCGTCCCGAGGCGTGGTTGAATACCGGCTGATTCGCGCCGCGGTGGCCGAATTTGAGCTTGAACGTCTTGGCGCCGCACGCCAGCGACAGCAGTTGATGCCCCAAGCAAATGCCGAACACCGGTTGTTTGCCGAGCACGCCGCGGATGGTCTCGATGGCGTAGGTTAGCGGCTCGGGATCGCCCGGTCCGTTCGACAGAAACACGCCGTCCGGTTGTTGCGCTAAAACTTCGTCGGCCGTGGCCGTCCCGGGTAGAATCGTCACCCGGCAGCCTTGATCCAACAAATGTCGGGCAATGTTCCACTTCATTCCATAGTCGAGCGCCACCACGTGTGGTCGCTTGCCCGCGGGGCGCTCTTCGCGGTCATTGTCCAGCTTGGCCCAGGGGCTGAGCGGCGTTTCCCAGCGCCGAATGGACTCGGGCACTACCTCGCGAACCAGGTCTCGTCCGACCAGCCCGGGGCTGGCATTGGCCTTGGCCACTAGTTGGGCGTCGTCCATATCGACGGTCGAAAGAACCCCCTTCATGGCCCCCCGGATGCGCAGCCGCCGCACGAGCGCCCGCGTGTCGATACCGGCAATTCCGACCAGGCCGTGCTTTTGGAGGTAATCTCCCAGGCCGCCACGGGAGCGAAAGTTGCTGTCGATCCGGCTGTTTTCCCGCACCACGAACCCGGATAGATGCGGCTTACTGCTCTCCAGATCCTCCTCGTTGACGCCGTAGTTGCCGATCTCGGGATACGTCATCGTGACGATCTGCCCGCGATAGCTAGGGTCGGTCAGGATCTCCTGATAGCCGGTCATCGAGGTGTTGAAACAAACCTCGCCGTCCACCTCGCCTTCGGCTCCGAACGAAGTTCCGGTGTAGACCGTGCCGTCTTCCAAAGCCAATTTGGCGCTGCGTGTCGTCATGGCTGAGTGGATTGAGGGATCAAATTGCCGTGAGCGCGTTGCATTCATGCGAGGCCGAAGCGCTCGCGACTCGAGGTGCGGTTTTACCGCGCGTACAGCCTTGCACGTGGTGTCTCAAGTCCTGCGGTATTCCGCCCGATAGCCTAACCTAACGGCTGTGGGTCTCCGCTAGGCGAAAACGCAAGTTGACGCCAAACGGTCAGCCAAACGCGAGGGTTCTTGTACCGGCGAACAAGAACCCTCTTTTTATGCGCTGACGGAAACCCGACCGAATTATCGCGGCGGTTAAACCAGCCCAATTATAGCGGCTCGTCCCCGCGCCAGCCACGGGCCGATCGGCGCCTCAGGCGGCCGTGCTAGACCGATTGTCCGGCGCAGTTGAAGGCGCCCGCCACCGGGTCGAAAAAATCGGGGGCCAATGCGGCCGGCTTTTGCCGCACCGTAATACGTCCCGGTTCGCGTCGCAAAAGCGCCACCAGGCTTACTCCGGCCTGATAGCCAACGGGCTCTTCGCCCCGTAATTTGCCCAGCAGCGTTCGAGTTTCTCCCGCAAAGATGCCCGCCAATGCGGCGTTGACCGGGGCCATCGGAATCTTGAAATCGGTTCCCGCCAGGCCGCTGGTGTGGCCGCGGCGTCGACTGGCCGCCCGCACCATTCGCACCAGGGGGTACAGCCGGGCGTTGAAGTGCGACACCAACAGGGTGGAAACGGGGAGACCTTGCCAGACGCTCTCGAAGCGGCGCCGGTCGTAACGCCGATAGTGACCGAAACTTTGGTCGTGCTCGCTCCACAGTCGCAAGTCCGCCGGCACCGTAACCAGGAAATATGCCCCTGGCGACGCCGCGGCTAATAATTCGGACAGCAGCGAGAAATCGTCGGGCACATGCTCCAAAACATCCATGAGCAGGAATGCCCGGGCTTGGCTGGCTACGTCACCCAAGTCGGCTGGGGCAAAACCACAGCGAAACTCGACGTTTGGAAAGCGCCGCTGGGCGAGTTGAACCGCCTCGGCCGAAGTGTCGATGCCGACGCACCGGTAGGCGTCCGCCAAGGCTCCGATGTTGGCCCCGGTTCCGCAACCGACGTCGACGACCAGCGACGCCGGGTCAGGAGATACGACCTCTCCCAGAAGCTGCCGCACGATGCGTCGGCGCCCCAGAAACCACCAATGTTGGTCCTCGATCTGGGCGTGCAACTGAAACTGTGCGGACTGCATAGGAACTGTTTCCTGGCGGGTACCGTAGGCCGGGTACTCCGTACCTGACCAAACTGTCGGTTGCCGTTGCTTGTCAGGTGCGGAGTACCTGAACTACGGAATACGGCACGCCGCGCTCTGCAAGTCAAATCTACCCCATAATCGGCCCTTCGCCGGACGACGAGCATTGGGCGCCGGTATTGCCTGGGAAACCCTGCTGGCTGTAGCGGCTGCGCGGCGCGACGTTACCAGGAGTTGCCTGACTGGGCTAGAATAGGTCAGCAGGGCCGATTAGCGTATTTCCCCTGAGTGAACCATGAAACGCCGTCAATTCACCGCCATTTTGCAACGCGAAGGCGAAACGTGGGTTTCGCTATGTCCCGAATTGGACGTCGCCAGCCAGGGGCAAACGGTCGAGGAGGCGAAAGCGAACCTTCGGGAGGCGGTGGAGTTGTTTCTCGAATTGGCGTCACCGGAAGAGATTGCCCAACGATTGCGTTCTGAAACCTATTTGACCCAGTTCGAGGTATCCGTTGGGTAAGCTCTCACCACTCTCCGCGCGCGAAGTGGTCAGGATTCTAATGAAGCACGGTTTTGTCGAGATTCGCCGGCGCGGCAGTCACATGATCATGCAAGCGCAGTCAGACCTTGGTGTTGCGATCACCGTGGCTGTTCTCGACCACAAAGAAATTCCGGTCGGAACACTGCAATCAATCGTCAGGCAGAGCGGACCGAATCGCGCGTACTTTGAATCTTGAAGTGTGCCAGGCGCGACATTGACGCCCCCCTACACCGCCAGCTTTGGTTTCGCCGAGCGCTCTTCCACTGCTCGGCCCTCGCTTCCCAGGCAACGACCGATTTGCCGCACCGCCTGGCGCAGACGGTTTTCGTTTTCCACCAAGGCCAGCCGTAAGAAGCCCTCGCCCGCGGGGCCGAATCCGCTGCCTGGACTGGCCGCGACGTCGCCTTGCTCCAGCAGCAATGTGGCAAAGTCCATCGTGCTCATCCGGCTAGCCCACGGTTCGGGAACCTTGGCCCACACGAACATGCCCGCCCGCGGCAAGGTGATGTCCCAGCCCAGCCGTTTGAGGCCGTCGCAGAGCACGTCGCGGCGGTCTTGGTACATCCGGGCTTGCGCCTCGACGGCCGCCTCGGTGTGCTTGAGCGCGACGATCGCCGCCACCTGCATCGGCAGGAACATGCCGTAATCGTAATAGCCTTTGATCGTCGCCAGAGCCCGCACCATCTCCGGGTTGCCGGCGCAGAAGCCAATCCGCCAACCCGCCATGTTGTAGCCCTTGCTCATGGTGGTGAACTCCACCCCCACGTCCATTGCTCCCGGCGCGGCCAGGAAACTTGGCGGCTGATAGCCGTCGAACCCAATGTCGGCGTAGGCCGTGTCGCTGATGACGTAAAACCCGTAGCGTTTGGCCAACTTGACGATCTCGGCGTAGAAATCGGGTTCGACCGTCACGGCCGACGGATTATGCGGATAGTTGACCACCACCAGCTTCGGACTGGGTTGCATGTGCTCGCAGGCGTAGGCGATGTTCGACAGGTACTTTTCCGTGTTCGCCACCTCCAGCAGCACCGCGGTCCCGCCTGCAAGTGCCACCGCGTGGCTGTGGATCGGATAGGTGGGCGCCGGAACAATCACCAGATCGCCCGGCCCCACTAACGCCAAGCACATGTGGCTAAAACCTTCCTTGGAGCCCAGACAAACGATCACCTCGTTTTCCGGGTCCAAGTGAACGCCGAACCGGCGAAAGTACTTACTGGCCGCTTCTCGCCGCAGGTTCAGAATTCCCTGCGAAGCGATATAGCCGTGGTTGTCGGGGTCGCGCGCCGCTTCGGCCAGCTTTTCGACGACGATCGGTTGCGGCGGATCCGAGGGGTTGCCCATTCCCAGATCGATCACGTCGGCGCCGTCACGGCGTTTTTGATACTTAATGGCGTTAATGCGTCCGAACAGATACGGCGGCAACCGTTTGACGCGGTCGGCCACTTCCAACTTCGGCTGCATTCGATCGGCGTCGCTCATGGTCTTGTGGACTGCCCGGCAAGTCGATGGATTTGGTTCGATACGACCGAACAGACTGCCACGCTTGTTACCTCTCCTGGTGGTGAGGCCAGGCGAAGGGAATCTAATCTGCGGAATTTCTTTCGGTCGTTCCTTGGCCCCGGCGAGACGTTGAAGAACGGCGCTCCAGCCGCGGCTACCCTCGCCGCTGCCTTTAGAATACCAGCCGAGGACCAAATACGGCACCCTCTCAGACCCGCCATCAATGTCCGGGGCCAAAATTGCTCGTGCCGGGTCTAACGCCGTTTCGTTGCCGCGGGCTGTGGGGGGCGAGTTGGTTGGCCCGATCGTGCCGCGGGGCCGGCCGGCGCCACGCCGCCTGTCCGAGTGGCGGCGCCGGGCTTGTTCTCAAAATGAGGACTCAGCGAGACCTTGGCAGGTTCGCCTTCGGCAGGCGGCTTGGGAGTCTGACTGGTCGAGGTCAAGTAATTGTCAATTTCCGACTGCGCCTTGAGCTGGGCGAAAGTTTCGGACATTGCCAGGCGCAGTTTCTTCTCATGGATGTCCTCGCTCAACAGATCGCGAACCTCCTCAAACTTGACGTTGGTCGGCTCGGTTACCCCTTCGCAAAACAGGATGATGAATTGGTCGCCGACCTGCACGATGCTCGACAGTTCGCCCGGTTTGAGCGAGAACGCCTCTTGCTCCAACAGCGGCTCACCCCCCCACCGCTGAATCGGCGGCACCTCGCCCCGCAGCGCCTTGCTGCCTGGCTCCGACGAATACTGCTCGGCCAGGTCGCCAAAGTATTCTACCGTGGGATTGGCCCGGGCCATCTCCCAGACCTCCTGCGCCTTGCGCTGGTTGGTAAACACGATCGCCCGGCAGCGCACCCGTGGGCCGAAATTCGCCTCAAACCCTTTCTGCAGGTCATCGTCGCTGATCTGCACCTTGTCGCCCACGACCTTCTTCAGCGCCACGCTCGGCCAGACGGCGTCGTGCAGGTAAAACTCCACCGTGGTGTTCATTTCCTCGGTCACGCTTGCCAGCCAAGCCTGCACGTCGGCCTCGCCGCGCTCGTTGACCTTGCCCATGGCCACCGCCGCCCGGGCGACCTCGTCGTCAAGTTCGGCCTGAGTGATTTCCAGTTTTCGCTGCTGACAAACCTGCTCCAATATGCGGCGATTGATCATCAGGTCTAGCATGTCCAGCCCGTGCCGGGCGATGCACTCCTCGGACAGGTCGCGGAGCGTGATCTTGCTGTCGTTGACCAGCGCCGCTACGCCCGGCATGGCCTTGCTCTTGGTCGAATCGTTCAGAATGTTTTCCACCCGCGAGGACTCCTGCAACTCGCGAAATAATTCGTTCGACTCCATTCGCAATTTCTTGTCTCGAATCGCGTCGGTGAGCAGTCCTTGCACGTCTTCCATGGGCACCTTGCGGGCCGGCAAATGCTCTTCGCATAGCAGCGTGACGAATTGATCGGCCACTTGCAGCACTGGCGAAATCTCGCCCGGCCGCAGGGCGAACGCGGTCCGTTCCAGATTCGGATCACCGGTGTGTTTACGGATGGGTTGAATCAGTCCCTTGGCGCTGGCGCTGTTCACGTCTTCAGAGTGTTCCTTGGCCAGGTTGCCGAAGTCGGCCGGCCGGGCCACGGCCAATTGTCGAATCTTTTCCGCCTTCTCCCGGCTCTTGCAGGCGATGACGCGCACTTTGACCGATGGGCCAAACTGCGTCTCGTAGGCCTCGATCAATTCCTGCTGGCCAACTTCCAGCCGCGGCGCCGCCAGCTTGCGCAGGGCCACCGTCGGCCACACGATTTCACTGGCGTATTGGGCCGGAGAGATGCGGCGCTCTTGCTGCAACATCCGCAGCCACTGATCGGTCGGCAGCCCAAAGCGTTGCGCCATCCGGTCGATTTCCGCGTCCACTTCGGCGTCGCTCACCTCCACTTTTTGCTTGCGGCATTGCTCAACGATCAACTGCTTGTTGATCATGCTCTCCAGTACGTCATTGCCGTGCCGTCGGACGCATTCCCGCCCCAGGTCGTTGCGGCTGATTTCCACGCCGTTGACGAAGCCGACGATTTGCGGCGCTTCGGCCGCGACCGGCTTGGCGCCCGCCGGGGCCGCCACGGTCCGCGGTGGCTGGCCCTTTCCTGCGGCGGCGGCCTTCGATTTACCCTGAGCCCAGGCGATCGACGGGGTGACCGCCAGCAAGGTTGCGACAGCGGCTAGCAAGCGGCGCCGACTCGAAGGCCGATGCACCGGATAACGAAATGCTGCGACCGCCCGTTCCATCGCTCATCCTCCTTGAACCAACGACGTTGCCTCGCAATCGGTCCGTCCTGGACCGCGCTATTCCCGAGGCCGAGAGCGGCGGAAGTATAGGAACCGCCGAGAAACAGGGTCAACCCCGTAAACGGAAATTTGCTT
>CAYWTU010000029.1:0-14028 GCA_964461275.1 uncultured Pirellulales bacterium
CGACGCCATGGTCGGCGAACTGCTCAACCTAGTGGAGGAATTGGGCATCGGCGAGAACACCATCGTTCAGTACTCGACCGACAACGGCCCTCACTTCAACACGTGGCCCGACGCCGGCACGACTCCGTTCCACGGCGAAAAGAACTCGAATTGGGAAGGGGCCTTTCGCGTGCCGTGTTTCGTCCGTTGGCCGGGGCGCTTTCAAAAGGGCGTCACGCTCAATGGTTTGGCCGCACACGAAGACTGGCTGCCCACCTTCGCCGCCGCCGCCGGGGCGCAGGATTTGAAAGCGAACTTACTCAAGGGAGCGAACCTCAATGGCCGCACCTACAAGAATTATTTGGATGGCCACAATCTGCTGGATTATCTCAGCGGCAAGTCGGATAAGTCGCCGCGGGAGTCGTTCATCTACGTGAACGATGGCGGTGACGTGGTCGCCATTCGCGTCGGAGACTGGAAGGCCACCTATCTGGAGAACCGCGCTCATCAGTTGGATGTGTGGCGTGAGCCGTTTGTCGCTTTGCGTCTTCCGCTGTTGGCCAACCTGCGGCGCGATCCGTTTGAGAAGGCTCAGCACAACTCGAACACCTATCACGACTGGATGATCGACCGCGCCTATGTATTGGGGCCGATGCAGATGGTGGCGAGCCAGTTTCTATTGACTCTGAAGGATTATCCGCCCAGCCAGACCCCCGGAGACTGGAGTTTGTCGAAGCTTGAAAGACAGATCAAGCAAATGACAACAGAGGGCAGGTAGTTCGGTCGTCATGGCGGGAGGAAAGATGATGGACGAGTCGCTTCGCTTGGAGTAGCACAGATTGCCCTGTGAGGAAGCTTTATGAGAATCTGTGCGTTGGCGATTGCAGGCTCGCTCTTGACAACTTGGGGCGTCGTTTCCGTCGCCGCTGCCGCTGATCCACTCCCCTCCTGGAATGACACAGCGCGGAAGCGGGCAATCACCGCGTTTGTTGCCGCAGTCTCGAACGAAGGTTCGGCCGATTTCGTACCGGTCGCGGAGCGAATTGCGGTCTTCGATAACGATGGGACGCTGTGGGCGGAGCAGCCCGTTTACGTACAGATGTTGTTTGCCGTCGACCGCGTAAGGGCCCTGGGGTCGAGACATCCCGAGTGGAACTTGGAAGAGCCGTTTGCATCCTTGCTGAAGGGCGACATGTCGGGCGTGACCGCGAGTGGCGAAGCAGGCGTCGCGGCCTTAGTGGCAGCAACGCATGCCGGCATGACGACCGAGGAATTCAGTCAGATCGTGCGCGAGTGGTTGGCCACGGCGAGGCACCCGACCACGGGTAGGCGACTCACGGAAATGGCCTACCAGCCGATGATTGAGTTGCTCGCCTACTTGCGGGAGAACGGGTTCAAAACTTTCATCGTGTCTGGCGGAGGCGTCGACTTCATGCGCCCGTGGACCGAGCGGGTGTACGGAATTCCACCCGAACAGGTCGTGGGGTCGATGGGTGGACTGAAGTGGGAGGTGCGCAACAGCAGGCCGGTTTTGGTGAAACAGCCTACGCTCGCATTTCTCGACGATCAGGAGGCCAAGCCGGTCGGAATCCAGCGGCACATCGGTCGCCGCCCCATCGCGGCGTTCGGAAACTCCGATGGCGACCTGCAAATGCTGCAATGGACCGATGCGGGGCCAGGGCCCCGATTCTGCCTTTACGTTCATCACACGGACGCCCAACGTGAATGGGCATACGACCGCCAATCGCAGGTCGGCAAATTAGACCGAGGGCTCGACGAAGCCAAGGCCCATGGCTGGACCGTCGTCAGCATGAAGGACGACTGGAAAACGGTCTTCTTGGAATAGAGAACCAACGTCAGCCGTCGCCAGACCTATCGCGACGGCAAGCGAACTTCGCTCTTTAGTCCGTCGATGAACCTCAGCGCCAGCGTGAAATCGGTGGGCTCGGTCTGGCTGAAGTTTTGCTTCAAAGATTCGCTAAGCGACGTAATCGCCTTGCGTGCCGCCGACGCATCCTGCGCATTGAGGGGCGGGCTCTGCTCCGCGCGAATACGAAACAAGCGTTCCAATTCGTCTCTGAGCGAACGATAGCCGGCGTCGCTGAACGCAGCGGGCCAGTAAATTTCCCCGGTAAACGGGTCGAGTTCCTCGGGCGTCAGCCGGCGAGGCGGTTTTTCTTTCTGCTTGCGCACCCACTCAGACGTCTGCTGCCGTTGCTCGTATCGCTTACCTTCGCGATTGATTTCGTTGATCCGGCGTTGTTGAAAGTACGCCTCGGTTGCGCGAGTGCGGTTTTCAATGTACGCCTTGCGGGCTTCCTCAACATTGATCATGGCTTCCGAAGTAGCCAGGTTGTATTCGCCCTGCGAGCGGACGATGTCGGCCATGCCGCGCCCGTATCCTTCGGCGGCCGTTGAGGCGTGATAGCCGCCGCCGCGTCCCCAGGCGTAGTCGTAAGAACCGTAGACTTGCCCACGCACGACCATGCCGGGCGAGCCAATTGCCGCCACAGCCAACGCGGTCGGCAGGAAGCGTTGTAAGACGCGCGATCGGGTCATTGCACACCACAGCGGGGGGGGATTCTTGTTTGCGCCACGGGGATCGACTTTATTCCGAGAACAAAGGACAGTCAACGGTGAACCGCAAGGCGGCAACTGAGTCCGGGTGGCTGCACTTCGCCGTGCCCGCAGTTATGATAGCCCAGGAATTGTCGGCCGGCACGCCGCTTTCCATTCCCTCTTATCGCCGGAACTATTGGCATGCTCACCTCGCTACGGATTCGCAACGTTTCGCTATTGGTTTTCGCCGCGGCGATTCCCACCCTGACAAAGGGCTTGGAACCGGCGCCGCAGGATGTGCCGCGCGCCGTCCGAGAACTACAAAGTGCCGATGCCGCAAAGCGGCTGATCGCATTGCAGCAGATGATGGATGACGCCGGGTCCGCCAAGGCCGCCTTGCCGTTGCTGGTCAAGGAGTTGGCCGTGGAGAATTCCGTCAACCGACAGGCGGCGTTGATGGCGATCGGCCAACTAGGAGCGGAAGCCGCAACGGCCGTGGCGGCCATCCAACCGTTGCTTGGTTCGGCGGAGCCTCGAGTGCGCCTTCGCGCGCTGATCGCCTTGGGCGAAATCGGCTCGGCCGCCCAGAGCGCCGTGGGGTTGATCGAGCCCTTCACCAAGGCCGACGACCGGTTCGACCGGCTGATTGCCGCATGGAGCTTGTGGCGCATCGATCACGGCAATCCCCAACGCGCCGCGGCGCTCGTACCCCTGGAAATTGAGGCCTTGGGCAGCGACAGCGATCGAGTGGCATCGACTGCCATGCAAACGCTGGTCGAGATTGGTCCCACGGCCGGTGGAGCGATTGTGCAGGCGTGGACAAAAGCCAACTCCAGTACGCGAGCGCGGATGGCCAGCGTCCTGGCGCAATTGCGTTTTGCGGCAGGCGCCGCCCCGCTGCGTGAAGCAACTCAGGATCAGGCCGCTGGCCTGCGTCGCGCGGCGGCCATGGCGCTTGGCGACATTGGCGCCGAGCCGGACAAGACCGTGCCAACGTTAGCCAGGCTCCTGGATGACGCTGAGCCGACCGTTCGTACGGCAGCGGCCGACGCCTTGCGCAAATTCGGCGCGGCGGCGCAACCTGCCGCAGACCGATTGATTTCCATGCTCAAGAATGACGACCCGGCCGTGCGCCGCGCGGCGCTGGCTGCCGCGCAGGCGCTCGAGCTGCCGCCCGGCGCCGTGGTCGACCGAATGGCGCCGCTGCTGGAATCCGCCAGTCCGAGCGAAGTGCAACACATTCTTGCGGCGCTGGCCGATGCAGGCCAAGCTGCGGTGGAACCGCTAACCAAGGCTCTCTCTAACCCGCGAGCGGCCTATTGGGCCCTGCTGGTGCTGGAGGAGATCGGCCCCGAGGCGCGCAGCGTTGTATCGCAGGTCGTGCCGCATCTGCAGAGCCAAGACCTACAGGTCCGTCGAGCGGCGGTTTCTTGCCTGGCAGCAATCGGGCCGGACTCCAAGACGGCCGTACCTGAGTTGACCAAGTTGCTCAGCGACCCAGAACCGGCAATTGCGGACACGGCGGCCTATGCGTTGGGACGAATTGGGCCCTCGGCCGTCAAGGCGGTGGATGCGCTGCAAAGCGGCCTGAAGCAAGGAGGCAACGGATTTGGATCGTCCATCCGAGTTTGGGCTTTGGCCTCCATCCAGCCGCAGGACGCTGAGGCCAGGAAGCGGGCCGTCGCGCGACTGGTCGAGGCGGTGAAAAACGAGAACCCTCGCGTGCGCGTAGCGGCGGCACGCGCCCTGGTCGACATAGCCCCAGACCAGGCGGACACTCGTGTCGCGTTAATTCAGTTGCTCAACGACGCCGAGCCAGCGGTCGTCGGCGCCGCCCAGCAGGAATTCGCCAGACTGGGACCGGCGGCGGTGGCTGACTTGGTGCAGGCGCTGTCGGCCCCCGGATCGCGGATCGACGTTCTCCTGGCGACGTTGACTGAGCTTGGCCCCATGGCCAAGGCCGCGGCCCCGCAAGTGGCCAAGCTGCTGAGCGACGATCGGGCCGAAACTCGCGGTGAAGCGCTGTTCGCTTTAGCGTCGCTGGGGGCCGATGCGGCAGCCCAGCTAGGCGCCGTCGTCGCGTGCCTGGCAGACGATAGCGAGGACGTGCGAATGGCCGCCGCCTACGCGTTGGGACGCATGGGGCCCGCCGCGGCAAAGGCCGTCCCGCAACTCCGCCAAGGGATGACATCAGAATCCGCGGCGACGCGCGGTGTGTCGGCTTGGGCCCTGGCGCTGATCGCTCCTCAAGACCCTGCGGTCGTTGCCGAATCGGCGCCAGTATTGATCGACGCACTGTCCAATCCCTCGCCGATGGTCCGCAAAGAAGCCCTCGCCGCGATCGGTCAAGGGCAAATGAAAACGTTTGTACTGTCGCGCAGATCGTTGGTCGCGGTGGTAGAACGATTGTCGCTGGAGGACAGCGATCCGACAGTACGTCAGGCCGCGACGCAGCTTCTCAAGAAACAGCCATAAGGCGATCGCCACCGCGAAAGAATGTCAAGCTTCCCAAGTTCCGCCCGAACAGGTCCGCCACACAAGAGTATTCTCAACGAATCGGCCTCCTGCTTGGCGGCGGACGACCATCTTTTCCCACAGGTATGCGAACATGAATCAACTCGTCCATCGGCCGCTTGTTCTAGCGGCGCTCTTCGTCGCCTGTGCTTCGACCGGCCTGTTTGGCGCCGAGTGGCCCGCGGAACTGTCGCGGTTGCCCGAAGCGCCCAACGCCATGGCCCTGGTGGATGTGGCGGCACTGCGGGCCCTAGGGGAGAACTCGAAGGCGGCCGATCGGCAAGAGCTGCGCGAGTTCCTCGCATCGTTCCGGGCGGCGGAATCCGCCCGTTTGCAACGCGTACTAATGGCCGCTTGGCTGGACTTGGACTCGCTGTCACCGTCGTGGGAGACGGCCATCGGTTGGTTCGACAAGAGCCCGACGTTGGCGGAGATCACCAAGGGGGAAGACGGTTACATCGACCAGTTGCGATCGAAGCGCGTCGTGTGGTCGCCGCGAAACGCTTATTTTATTCCGCTCGAAGGCGAACGAGTGGCGGTCGTGCGTCCCGCCAACCGCCAACTCTTGACCCGCTGGTTGGGCGAACTCGAGCGCAACGTGCACGACCCCCTGGGAGACTATTTGACGAAGGTCTCGCGGTTTTCGACCGACGGCATCCTCGCCTTTCTGGCCTTGGAGTTGGGCGGCGCCATCTCACCTGTTCAGGCCCGCGAGAAGCTGCAAGGGCTGGCGGCGTTGAACGACAAGCCTGACGCGGTTGCGCAGGCGGCGGCGCTCGCCGAACACCTGCAGGGTTGCTACTTTGTCGTCAAAGACGAGGACGGATTGCTCGGCAAACTGCAGCTCGAGTTTGACGTGCCGGCCTCGCCGCTGAACGCTTATGGGGTCGAACTCCTTGCCGAAATGCTCGAGCTCCGCGGACTTGAAATCGAGGGCGTGCGCGACTGGAAAGGGCGTGCCGACAACAACGTGTTTTCTATGGTCGGAAAACTCCGCCCGGCCGACCTGCTCCGCATCATGAGTCTGCTGCGGACCGGCGGGTCGCTTTCGTCGATGAGCGAATCGGCTCGCATCGAGTCCCAGTCCAGCCCGGTCTCCGAATCGCAGATCCCCGCCCAGGCCTCGAAACGCTACTTCGATTCGACACGAAAGATCGTCGAAGCCAATCGGGACAAGAAACCGCAGACCGTCGGCCAGCGCGCGTCCTGGAACGATCATGCCGCGCGTGAGATCGACGACCTTCCCATCTTGCACGTCGACGAAGACCTGTTGGGCTACGGTTCTCAAGTGGCTGCCCTGCTGCGCGACGCTTCGCTGGCTTCTCGGCAGGCTTCCATGCAAAGCGGGGTCCAGGTGTCCGGGCAATCGCGCACGGTCTACAACTGGAATTACTACGGAGGCTGGAATACGCCCAATCGCGGCGTGGCACAAGCTCAGCGTCAAGCACGCGCCACCGGCATGAATCAGTATCTCCAGGCCATGCAACGCATCGACGACATGACCGCTCAAATTCGCCGCGAAATGACCAAAAAGTACGCGCTTGAATTCTAAATCTTGCCCTGGCGTTTTAGGCATACGTTGAAAGCCGTGATGAGCTTGGTTCTCCACGTGACGCGACGTTCCATACCGCTTGGCCAATCTTATGCGGCCGCCCGCTGCTTGCTGCTGGTCTGCGCCGCGGCGGGAGTTGGTTGTCGCCCCGGGCCACTGCCGGAGGCGCCGGTGCCGCGCGTCACCGTAGCCCATCCCAGTCTGCGCGAGTTGGTGGACTACGATCAGTACAACGGCTGGTTGGAAGCGGCGGAAGTCGTTGATCTCCGCGCCCGAGTCAGCGGATATCTACTTAGCATCGATTTTGAGCCCGGGCAGGTCGTCGAGGCCGGAGCGCCATTGTTCACCATCGATCCGCGGCAAATCCAGTCGGAGGTTGACCGGACGGCGGCCGACGTTAGCCGCTGGGAGGCCGAGCTTAAACGAGCAAACGCCAGCTTGACGCGCGCCGAGAAGCTGATTGCAAATGGGACCATTACCCAGGAGGAGTACGATCGCACGGTGGCCGATCACGGCGTGGCCAAGGCCTCGCTCCGCTCGGCGCAGGCGGCATGGGAAGCGGCCAATTTGAATCTGGAGTTTACCCGCATCACCGCACCCATCGCGGGACGCGCGAGCCGCAATCTCATCAGCCGCGGCAATCTCGTGCGAGCGGACGATACGCTCCTCAGCAGCATTACGTCCCTCGATCCGTTTCACTGCTACTTTTACATCGACGAACGCTCGATGCAACGCTACCAGCGCAATCGGCGCCCACCCGAACCGGCGGCCGGCGACGCACCCGCTCGCGCGGCCATCCCTTTCGAGTTCGGTTTGGAAACCGACGAAGGATTTCCGCGGCGTGGCACAATCGACTTTGCCGACAACCGAGTGGACGCATCGACAGGCACAATCCAAGTCCGCGGTGTCGCCGAGAACTCGGAGCGACTGCTAGTGTCTGGCGCGCGAGTGCGAATCCGTGTGCCCGTGAGTTCGCCGTACCGAGCCACATTGGCGCCGGAAACCGCCCTGCTCTCCGATCATGATCGAAAATACTTGTTGGTGGTCAATCCGCATGGAATCGTGGTTCGACGTGACGTGCGAATCGGGCGATTGGAAGCCGACGGCATGCGTGTCGTCTTGAATTCCGCGACGGGCGAACCGGCGCTGCTCGCGGACGATTGGGTGATCGTCCGGGGTCTGCAAACCGCTCGTGTCAATTACCCGGCGGTCATGCTGGACGAGCAAGGACGCAGTATCGAGATCGCCTCCGTCGACTGACGCAGTTCAGGCAAACACGTTTTAATCCCCCGGTCGAGACAGGCATGTTCGCGCGCTTCTTCGTCGACCGGCCGGTTTTCGCCACAGTGCTGTCGCTGGCGATCGTCATTGTTGGAGCGGTGGCGTTCGTGCGATTGCCGATCGCGCAATACCCTGAGGTCGCCCCGCCAACGATCTCGGTGTCCGCCGTGTACCCAGGCGCCGACGCAAAAACCGTGGCCGAGACCGTGGCGACGCCCATCGAGCAGGAAGTCAACGGCGTCGAGCGGATGCTGTACATGAAGTCTAAGTGTACGAATGACGGGCAAATGGCGCTGGAGGTCACTTTTGAATTGGGCGCCGACCTGGATATGGCGCAGGTTTTGGTGCAAAACCGCGTCTCGACTGCGTTGGCCCGGCTTCCTGAGGAAGTTCGCCGCACGGGCGTGACCACCAAGAAGCGTTCGCCCAGCATGTTGCTGTGCATCAACTTGGTTTCCGCCAAACGCGACGACGGCAGCTACTTTTACGATCAACTCTATTTGAGCAACTTCGCCACGCTGAGCGTCAAGGACGACCTGGCTCGCATCCAGGGGGTGGGGGACGTGTCGTTTCTTGGCGGCCGCGATTACAGCATGCGAATCTGGCTGGACACGAATAAGCTGGCGGCACTGGGAATGACCGCGGCGGAGGTGATCGACGCCATTCGCGAGCAGAATGTGCAGGTCGCAGCCGGGCGGCTTGGCCAGCCGCCCCTCCCTCCTGGCGCCACGACGCCTTACCAATTGCCGATCTTGGTTGAGGGACGGTTGTCGGCGGAGTCGCAGTTCGGCGACATCGTCCTACGCCGCGGTGACGCCGGCCAGCTCGTTCACCTGCGCGACGTGGTGGCCGAAACCGAGCACGACGCCGTGCGCCAAACCATGAGCAAAGGCGTGGAGTTGGGCGCCAAGAGCTATGAGGTGAACTCTAAACTCGACGGGGAGCCGAGCGTGACGCTGGCTGTTTTTCAGCAGCCGGGCAGCAACGCTTTAGCCACCGCAGAGGCCATTAAAACCAAGCTGGAGGAATTGAGGCGTCGCTTTCCCCAACAACTTGTGAATGGACTACCGGCGCCTGCCGTGGACTACAAGATCGTTTACGACACGACGGTGTTTGTCGAAGAGTCGATCCACGAAGTCTACAAGACCTTGTTCGAGGCGTTCGTACTCGTGTTCTTGGTTGTCCTGGTGTTCCTGCAAGACTGGCGCGCCACGTTGCTGCCAATGATTGACGTTCCGGTCTCGCTCATCGGCACTTTCGCGGTCATGGCGTTGCTGGGGTTCTCGTTAAATAACCTCACGCTGTTTGGACTGGTGCTGGCGATCGGCATTGTGGTGGACGACGCCATCGTGGTGGTGGAGAACGTTGAACGCTGGATGGCCAAAGGCCTAGCGCCCCGCGAAGCGACGATCAAGGCCATGGAGGAGATCACCGGCCCCGTCATTGCCATTACGCTCGTGCTGAGTTCAGTTTTTATTCCAACCGCGTTCTTGGCTGGCATTACCGGGCAGTTTTACCGACAGTTTGCGCTGACGATCGCCGCCGCGACAATTATTTCCGCCATCAACGCCATGACTATGGCGCCAGCCCGAGCGGTGACACTAATCCGCCCCCACGTGCCCGGTCACGGAACGCGCGAGGTTCTGCCGCGCTGGGGGATGGCGGCCCTCCTGGCTATGGCGACCATGTGGATGCTGGGAAGCACCGCTGCTCATCTCTGGCGGTCGCTGGGTATCGTTGCTCAGCCGAGTTGGGCAACCGGCGCGCTCGCGGCCGTTGGCGCGTTAATAGGCTGGTTGGCGTATGCTCCACTGCACGGAGTCTTGAGTCGATTTCTAGCACGTTTTAATCGCTTCTTCGACGCCTTGGCTAAAGGCTACGGCCAGATGGTGCGCAGGCTGATCCGTCTGGGATTCGCCGTGCTGCTGGTGTACGCGGGACTGCTGGCGGCGACGGTGGGCGGGTTGCGGCTGACTCCACAGGGGTTTATTCCTGAGCAAGATAAGGGATACCTGGTCGCCGAGGCGGTTTTGCCCGACGGCGCCAGTTTGCACCGCACGGAAGCCTTGGTGGCGGAAATGGCCCGGATTGTCCGCGATACTCGAGGCGTCGCCCACACCATTGAACTTCCCGGCTACTCGTCGCTGCTCGCGGTGAACCTCAGCAATTGCGGCGGCATGTTCATCATTCTGGATTCGTTTGAAGACCGCGCCGGCGACAAAGAGCTCAGCGCTCAGGCAATTGCCGCAGCGCTGCGAAAGAAGCTTGGGGCACTCAACGAGGCGCGGGTGGCAGTCTTTAATGCGCCGCCAGTGGAAGGTGTGGGCAACACTGCGGGGATAAAGCTGCAGGTTCAAGACCGAAGCTCCGCCGGACTTTACGAACTCCAGGGGACCGCACAGAGCCTCGCGGCAGTAGGCATGGAGCAGCCGACGGTCGCCGGCATGTTCTCGAACTTCAGCGTAGCGCAACCGCAGGTGCGTATCGAGATCGACCGCGAGAAGGCCAAGGCCCAGGGCGTATCGCTAAGCGACATCTATGCTACGTTGCAGGCAGGAATGGGGGCCACCTACGTCAACGACTTCACGTTCCAGGGTCGAAACTGGCAGGTCAACGTCCAGGCTGACCCCAGGTTTCGGCTCACCACTCCCGATATCGGGCGGCTCGAAGTGCGCAATGCGCGCGGCGGGCGGGTTCCCCTGACCACACTGATCGAGATTCAAGACACTGCCGGGCCCGCGGTCGTGAACCATTACAACATGTACCCTTCGGCCGAAGTCAGCGGGGTGCTTTCACCCGGCGCTAGCTCGGGCGCAGCCATTGAGTTGATCGACCAATTGGCACGCCAACAACTTCCCAGCACCATGGGCTACGAGTGGACCGAGTTAAGCCTACAAGAGGTGTTGGCGGCTGGAGACGCGATGAGCAAGCTCATTTTCCCGCTGGCAGTGCTGTTTGTGTTCATGGTCTTGGCAGCTCAATATGAGTGCTGGTCGCTGCCGCTGGCGATCTTGCTAATCGTGCCCATGTGCATCCTCGCCGCGCTAATGGGAGTATGGATGGCCCGTCTCGACAACAACATCTTCGTCCAGGTTGGGCTCGTTGTGCTCATCGGTCTGGCGGCCAAGAACGCGATCTTGCTGGTCGAGTTCTCCAAACAATTGGAAGACGGCGGTCAGTCTCGACGCGAAGCTATCGTCGAGGCGTGTCGGGTGCGCCTGCGGCCCATCTTGATGACTTCATTTGCATTTATCCTGGGCGTGGTTCCCTTGGTCGTTTCCCACGGCGCGGGGGCCGAGATGCGGTTCGCCTTGGGAGTGACGGTGCTCAGCGGTATGATTGGCGTCACGATATTCGGCCTGGCGTTTACGCCGGTGTTCTACGACGTCGTTCGCCGCGCTGTGAGCGGTAAGAACGTCGCGGCGCCGGGAGTGACCACGGTCGAACCAGCCCCGCCTGCCGACCACCGACCCGCGCAGGATTTCCCATAACATTCGCCCGCGGTAGTTGAATGGCCCTTCGACTGTCTAGAATTCGCCGGGCGTTGGAGGGGTTCTCGTTCGTCGGGCTAGCCGTCGCGACGCTGTTCTTCGCGGCGTCGTTGACTCCGTCACTGTTGCCGCGACACTTTGCGGTGCAAGGGGTTTTGTCGGGGGTGGCGCTGGCCACGGGATACGGCGTCGGCGTCCTCATCGTGGCGTTGTGGTTCTATGTGGAACTGCGCGCACCGCGCCGCGAACTCCAACGATTCGGCAAGCGTGTGACGGCGGTTGCGGTGCTGGTCGTGGCTGCGGCGTACTTGGTTCGGGCGACGGTTTGGCAGAACTCGATTCGCCAGCGTATGGAAATGCCGCCGCTGGAGACTGCCTATCCGTGGCGCGTGGCTTTGATTGCATTGGCGGTGAGCTTACCGCTCATCTTCATCGCCAGGGGGTTGCGCGCCTGCTGGCGATGGGTCGATCGTCAGACGAATCGTGTGACGCCACGCCGCGTCTCTTACGTCGTCAGCACAACGCTGGTGGCGCTGGGAGCCGTGATCATCACCAACGACGTGTTGGTCCGGATGGCGCTGGACGCCGCGGACCGCGTGTTTTCTCGGCTGGACCGCATGGTCGACGACGGGGTAGAGCAACCCATGTCGCTCCTGGCCTGCGGAAGTCCCGCCTCGCGCGTCGCCTGGGACGATGTCGGCCGGTACGGAAAACAATTCCTGGCCGCGGGACCGACCCAGAGCCAGATTGAGTCGTTTTGGGGCGACACCTCGGCAACTCCGTTGCGCGTCTATGTGGGCCTGGAGTCCAGGTCTACGCCGCAACAGCGCGCCCAATTGGCGCTCGAAGAGTTGATCCGCGTGGGCGGATTCGATCGCCCGCTGTTGTTGATCGCCACGCCCACGGGCACGGGCTGGCTGGACCCCGGCGCGGTCGACACGATTGAATATCTGCACGCGGGAAACACGGCGCTGGTGAGCTTGCAGTATTCGTACTTGCCCAGTTGGCTAACCATACTCGTCGATCCGCACCGCTCGCGCGATGCCGCTCAGGCGTTGTTCGACGAGGTTTACGGTCATTGGAAAGAACTGCCGAAGGACCGCCGCCCGAGACTTTTCGTGCATGGCCTTAGCCTTGGCGCCTTGGGATCGGCAGCCAGCGCCGACCTGTTCACGATTTTTGAAGATCCGATTCAGGGAGCGGTTTGGAGCGGTCCGCCGTTTCCCAGCACGGTTTGGAATAAAGCCGTCCAAGGCCGAAACCCGGATTCGCCGATGTGGCTGCCGCGATTTCGCGACGGATCGATGCTGCGTTTTACCGGGCGCGAAAACTCGCTGCCTGAGGCAGGAGACCACTGGGGACCGATGCGCTGCGTGTACATCCAACACGCCAGCGACCCGATGTGCTTCTTTTCGCCCGATCTGTTGTTTCGCAAGCCGGCCTGGTTGACCGGCGCCCGCGGCCCGGACGTTTCGCCATACTTGAAGTGGTGGCCCATCATCACGTTCCTGCAAACCGCGTTCGATCTGCCCATGGCCACCTCTGTTCCGCACGGCTACGGCCACAATTACGCCGCGGCGAGTTATATCGATGCGTGGATCGCCGTTACCGAGCCGGAGAAATGGCCAAGCGAGGCGACCGCGCGGCTCAAGCGGCACTTCGCCGAACCGTAGACCGTTAGCACATCCGCGATCGATTGCGGTCGCTGCCGAGGCTCACTGATGGACGTCAGCCGTCAGCCTGCCGCAGGCGCGGCGTGGACCCTCGACCACTTTAGAGTTCAACAAACAGCCGGTCCGATTCGCTGAACACATCTGGCGTTAGTCGGCCGTTGTCCGGTTGTTTGGCGGCCTTCTAGAGAAGAAAGTGTGAGCACTGCGACAACAAGGCGGTGACGCCTTCGCCTCATCGGTCGCGAGCCCTTCCGTCAGTTCATCCATCACTCGCCGTTGACAGCACTACCGTCATTTAGTCAGCTCAAACGTGATCTTTTCGACCGTGCCGGTAAAAGCGAACGGCGTGTTGTAATCAGGCGCCACCGGTGTGATCGAATCTCGGCCAACTTCAAACGGCTCCAGCCCGTGGCGGAAGGCTGATCGCTGCAGCTTGCCCTCACCCACTATCGTTCCGTTCACAAACATCTTGAGGGCGCCTCCGCCTTCCTGGCTCCCGTCGGGTGCAAATTCCGTTCTCAAAGTCACCTTGCCCTCGGGCAAAGCTTCGGAACCGGCAACCGTCACATCGGCAATATCGAAGAATGTGTAGCGAAACTTCGGCCGACCGTCCTTAACATACAGCGACCACCCGGCCGAAAATGCGCCCGCACAGGCGATCACGCCTTCGGTCGCGCCTGCTGGAATGATTAGTTCGGCGGTCAAGCTATGCGGTCGCGGAAATAGCTGCGGACCGATTGGCTCCGGTAGCCAGACGTCGTTGCCGAAATACGTCCAGTTGGTTCTAGGCTCGCCGGCAACCCGGAGTTTCGGATCTATGCGCTCGACAAAACGCGGGTCTAAAGGAAATACGCCGTACTTCTTCGCTTGCTCGACGAACTTGGCTTGCAGCTCCTTTAGTTTGGCGGGCGCTTTGGCCGCCAGATCGACGGCCTGACTGAAGTCATCGTTGACGTTGTAGAGCTCCCACGGGGCCTTG
>CAYWTU010000030.1:0-13833 GCA_964461275.1 uncultured Pirellulales bacterium
GTCGTTGACACCTTGGGCGATGTCGGGGCTCTGCCGATCCAAGGCGACCATCACGGCGCAGGTGTCGCCGCAGATGCCCATCTGGTCGTCGGTGTAACCCACGTCGTTGATCACCTGCCGCACAACGTCGGCATAATTGACCTGCGACTTGGTGGTGATCTCACCGGCAATGATGGCGATGCCAGTGGTGACCATCGTCTCACAGGCGACGCGGCTCATGTTGTCGCCGGCCAGCAAGGCGTCCAGCACGCCGTCGGAAATTTGGTCGGCGAGTTTGTCCGGATGCCCCATGCTGACCGATTCACTGGTGAACAAATACTTGCCGCTCGCCACGAGAAAACCTCCTCCCGACTGGGACTGAAATGGAGCGCCTGGGAACTGCCCCCGAGCGCAGATTTCGCCCGCGGGCCGCTGTCGTCGTAATTGGACAATTATAAAAGGGCCGGGCCGTAGGTCGCAATGGGCTCAACAGAGGCCGGATTGGCGACCTGACGCAAGCCATGGGCGGTAGCCACAGGCCGAAAGCGTGCGATCCCCGCGGCCGAACGAACGCGCGCGCCCTGCAACGCCAGAACCGTCCGACGTGTCCCACAAAAAAACCGGCGCCGTCCCTAGTCGAGGCGGCGCCGGCGAAACCATCTGTAATCGACCGTCTCACGCCCGTCTTGCCGACGGGTGGTCGCTAGCCAGGAAAGTCAAACGGATCCTCATCCAACAGCGAACCCAGGGCCTCGTCGTTCGCCTCAGGCGCCGGCGGCGGTGGGTCTTGGCGAGTAATCGTGCTCGTGAACTCAGAGAAATTCCCCGCGGTGTCCGTCGCCCGCAAGGTGAGCATATTGCCGCCCAGATCCACGGCGACACCGGGCAGCGTGAACTGTCCCGTCACGAGATCGGCCTGCGTCAACAGGGCCGTTCCCACAAGTCCGACCGCGGCGCCCTGCGACGTCAGCCCCTGCAAACCGACGACTTCCAAGATCGTGACGGTCGACATACCTGAGAACCGCGAAGCGTCGTCCAGGGCGAACGTCGGCAACGAAGGCGCGATCGTATCGAGCGTCATCGACACCGTCACGTTCCGCACGTTGCCGGTGGCGTCGGTCGCTCGAAGGTGGACGGTATGGCCTCCATCGCTCAGCGCGGCGCCCAAGATCGCTTCCAACTGCGCCCGCGTAAAGGCGAACGCCCCTCCGCCGCCCAGACTTGTGGTTTGATCCGAGAAGGCACTGGCGTCTACAGCGGCCTCAAACAGCGTCACTCCCACATCGTCGGTCGCCGTGCCGCTGACCGAAGGGTCGCTGGTGATGCCGTCCGTGTCGCTTGTGCCGGTGTCGTTGGTCAGGTCGGCGGAGATGGAGGGCAGCGTCACATCGCCGACGGAAATCGTATACAGCGCGTCGCGGAACTCGACGGGCGTGCCGTCGTCGGTCGCGCGAATGCGAAACACGTAGATCCCAGCGCGATCCGGCGTGAACGAAAAGGCGCCCGTGTTGGCGTCCACCGTTGCCGAATCGGCGTTGCTGCCCGAGGGCGCCATTTGCACCGCAACGCTGAACGAAAGCGTGTCTCCGTCCACGTCGCCGGCCGTCACCGGGAGGTTGACCGGCGTGCTGACCATCGCATCGGTGACCGTCTGCGAGGCGATCGTCGGCTTGTCGTTGACCGAGACGATGTTGATGGTGACCTGCTTGACGGTGGTGTCGACTCCGCCATCGGCCGTCCCGCCGTCGTCGATCAGCGTGAGCGTGACGACGGCCGTGCCGTTTGCATTGGGCGCCGGCGTAAACGTCAATGTGCCATCCCCGTCAAACTCCGGCAACGCGGAAAACAGCGACAGGTTAGTGATGTCGAGCGGCTGAACGTTCAGGAGTTGCGCGGATTCGTTGGCCGGCCCCGGCGTAATCGACGCGATATTAAGCAGATTAGCGAAGGTCTGCGGTCCGGCGTCTTCGTTGACGTCGATCGTGGTCGGCGCCAAGTCGGCCGTTGGCGGGTCGTTGACGGCCGTCACGCCAATCAGCACCGTGGCCGAGTCCGATTTCGCGCCGCCGAAGCCGGTGTTGCCCAGGTCGTCCACCGCGATGCTGAGGGCCGTGGCGCCGTTGAAATCGGCCGCCGGCGTAAACGTCAGGCCCTGCAAGGCCGCGTTGACGTCGACCAGGTTGCCGCGAAAGGTCAGCGTGCCGTCGCTGCCGTCGCTGTCGGCCCCGGTGAATCCGTCGAGGGTCAGGCCCGTCGTGGAACCCAACGTCAGGCTGCCGTTGGGCGCCTCCAACGAGACCTCAATCAGCCCGGCGCCCGCGTCAGCGTCGGCCACGGCGATCTCGTTGCCGCCCGCCAGGCTGAACACCAGCGGCTGGTCTTCTAGCGTCGTCTGGTCGAGTGGTTCGCCGATGGTCGGCGCCTGATTCACCGGTTGCACCGAGACGGTAACCGTGGCGGTCGAATCGCTCCCGATCGTACCGTCGTTGACGGTGTACGTGAACTCCTCGGTTCCCATGAAACCGGGCGCCGGGGTATAGCGGATGTTGGCCCCACCGTCGCCGATGGTGATGGTCCCGCCTTGATCGCCCGCCGAGACATCGGTGATCGCCAGCGTCTCGCCGATATCGGGCGCCGTGGTGTCGTTGCCCAGCACGTTGAACGTCGCTTCGCCGGAGTCCTGGGCCACGGTAAAGGCGTCGCCTGATGCGCTGGGCGGGTCGTTTACCGAGTTGATCGTAATGGCGATTTGCAACAGGTCGCTCTTCTCGCCGCCGATGCCTGTGTTGCCGTTGTCGAACGATAGGATGGTGATCCCTGCTGTTCCGCTGAAGTCGGCCGTGGGGTTGAACGAGGCGCCTTCCAGGGCCGCGTTGAGATCGGCCTGAGAACCGCTGACGTCGATTTCCGTATCTTGCATGCCGTCGCCCGTGGCGAACGACAGCGTATTCGGCGCCAAAGTCAACGTCCCATTCGTCACTGAGATCACCAGCCGGACAGGCATCGCCGCCGCGTCGGGGTCCGTGACGGTAATTGTGTTGCCTACGCCAAACGAAAACTGAACCTCGCCGTCTTCGTCGATGGATTGCGTCGGCGGCCCGGCCAAGTCCGGCGGCTGATTGACATTGCCCACCGTCACGTTGACGGTCGCCGTGGCGTCGCTGCCGGGCGTGCCGTCGTTGATCGTGTAGGTGAAGCTGTCCGTACCGGTAAAGCCGGGATTGGGCGTGTAGGTGACGCTTAAGCCGTCCAATGCGATGGCCACCGTGCCGTTGGTCCCGTCGGTTTTGGCGATAATCGTCAGCGTCTCGCCGCCGTCCGGGTTGGCGCTGTCATTGGATAGCACGCCGATGGTCGCGCCCGTGCTGTCGGTTTCGACGTCGGCGGCGTCATTGCCGGCGGTCGGCGGATCGTTCACGGCGTTGACCGTGATCTTGAGGGCCACGGCCGCCGATGCGTCCACGCCGCCATCGAGCGTGCCGCCGTTGTCGCGGAGCACCACGCTCAGATTGGCTACGCCGTTGGCGTTGGCCGCGGGGGTAAAGCTTAGCGTGCCGTCGGCCGCGATGGTCACCGGCCCGTCGAACAACGCCGCGTTGTCGTTGGTCAACTCGAACGAAAGCGTCTGGGACGCCTCGTCGGCCGGTCCGGCGGAGAGATTGGAGGCCCAAGCGATCGATTGAGCCGGTGCGTCTTCGTCGACCGTCACGTCGCCGCTGTTGGCAATCGACGGCGCGTCATTCACCGCGTTGACGGTGATCGTAAGTGGAACGGCCGTCGTGGCGTCCACGCCGCCATCGGCCGTGCCGCCGCTGTCGCGCAGCAGCACCGTCAGGTTGGCCACGCCGTTGGCGTTGGCCGCTGGGGTGAAACTGAGCGTGCCGTCGGCCGCGATCGTCACTGGCCCGTCGAACAGCGCCGCGTTGTCGTTGGTCAGTTCAAAGGTCAGCGTTTGCGCCGACTCGTCGGCCGGTCCGGCGGAAATCGCGCTGGCCCACGCCAGCGACTGAGCGCCGGAGTCTTCGCTGACCGTTGCATCTGCGCCCGGCGTGAAGCTCGGGGCATCGTTGACCGGCGTGATGGTGATTGTGGCCGTGCTCACGACCGTGTCGTTATCGCCGCCGTTGTCGGTGCCGCCCGTGTCGGTCCCGGTGATCGTCAGGACGGCCGTCCCATTGGCGTTGGCGGCCGGCGTGAACGTCAGCGTGCCGTCGGCCGCGATCGCCGGTCCGGCGCTGAACAGCTCAGGCCGGTCGGTCGTGACACTAAAGCTGACCGTCTGCGCCGCCTCGTCGGCCGGGCCGGGCGAAACGCCAGTGACAAAATTCTCAACCGTTTGCGCGGGAGCGTCTTCCGCTGCCGTCACATTAGCCCCCAGGGCAAACGCCGGGGCATCGTTGACGGGATTGATCGTGATCTGCAATGCAACGGCCGCCGAGGCGTCCACGCCGCCGTTGGCCGTCCCGCCGCTGTCGCGGAGCACCACGCTCAGATTGGCCACGCCGTTGGCGTTGGCGGCCGGCGTGAACACCAACGCGCCATCGGCGCCGATCGTCACTGGCCCGTCGAACAGCGCGGCATTGTCGTTCGTCAACTCGAAGGAGAGCGTCTGCGCAGATTCGTTGGCCGGGCCGGCGGACATGCCCGTGGCCCAGGCGATCGACTGCGGGCCGGCGTCTTCATTGACCGTGACAGCCGCCCCCGGCGTGAAGCTTGGGATGTCGTTTACACCAGTCACGTCCAACGTCAGCGTTTCGGTATCGGTCTTGGCCGTGCCGCCCGTGTTGCCCAGGTCGTTGCCGGTGACGGTCAAGGTGTCGGCGCCAAAGAAATTCGCGTTGGGCGCGTATTGCACGCCCGTAGCGCTGGCCAGCGTGTTCTGAATTGCCGCCAGCGGGGCCTGGAGCACTACGGCGCCGGTGCCGTTGCCGGTAATTTGGGCGGCGGTTACGCCGTCGACCACCGAGCCGTCCACGATCAAGGCGCCATTTAAGGCAGACAAGGTCAATTGCACCACGGCCGTGCCCGCGTCGGCGTCGGTCATGTTCAAGCCGGTGATGAACGCGCTGCCGTCTTCCAAGATCGCCGGACCGGCCAACGGCACCGTCACCACCGGGGCGTCGTTGGTGTCGGCCACGTTGATGGTGTAAATCTCGGTGTCCCCAGCCGGCGCCGGGAGGTCGCTGTCGGTCACGCTGACCAAGAACTGGTACACGCCGGGGGTGTTCGCGGTAAAGCTAAACACACCCGTGTCCGGGTCCATCGTGGCGCTGTCGGCGTTGCCGCCGGCGGGCTGGCTGAGCACCTCGACAATCTGATAGGTCAGTCCGGCGGCGCCTTCGGGGTTGACCACCGTCGGGTTGATCGTCACCGGTCCGCTGCCCAATTCTGTGTCGCGCGTTTGCGGATCAAGGTCCGGTGGCAGGTTCACCGGATTGACGGTGATGGTGAAGAATTCCGCGTCCGAGGCAGCGGGAGGTCCGCCGTTGTCCGTGGCCAGGATGCGGAACGAGTACTCGCCCGCGGTGTTCGGCGTGAAGCTGAACGCCCCCGTGTTGGGGTCGATCGTGGCAGTGTCCATGTTGCTGCCGACCGGACCGGTGCTTCCCAGCGGGTCGATCTGGAACGTTACGGTGTTGTTCTCCGGGTCGGTGGCCGAAGCGGTCATGTTCACCAGTTGGAACTGATCTACGGTGGCCGACGGCGGCGTGAGGACCAAGTTGGGCGCATCATTGACACCGGCGATGGTGATGGCTGCGGTGTCGCTGCCCGACAGCGCTCCGCCCGATCCTGCGTTGCCATTGTCGTTGATGTCGGCGGTGAGCGTGTCCGTGCCGTTGAAGTTCAGGTTCGTTTGGTACAACAAGCCATCGGCGGCCGATAGCGTGGCGTTGATGGCGGCCACCGATCCGGTGATCGTCAGGTTGCCGCTCCCATTGCCGGTGACGTCGGCGGCGATAATGCCCCCCACAACGTCGGTCCGCAGGGTCAACGTGCCGTTGGCAACGCCCAGCGTCAGCGTCACGTTTCCGGCCGCCGCGTCGACGTCGCCCACGCCAGCCGTCACCGCAACCGGGACGTCTTCGGTGGCGTTGAAGTCGGGAATCGCCACCGTCGGTGCATCATTTACGCCGGCCACGTTGATCGTCACCGTATCGGTGTCCGACAGCGCTCCGCCCGACCCGTTGTTGCCCAGGTCGTTGGTCGTCACGGTCAGGGTATCCTGCCCATTGAAATTCAAATTGCCGCGGTAGAGCACTCCGCCCGCGGCTGCCAGGGTGGCGTTGATCGCCGCGATGGGAGCGGTGATTACGACACTCCCCGTGCCGTTGGCGGCAATCTGCCCGGCGGTTGCGCCACCCACCACGTTGTCGAGCAAGGTGATCGTGCCGCTCCCCACCGCCAACGTAACTTGCACGTCGTCCAGGCCGGCGTCAGGATCGGCAATCGAGATGCCCCCGATGTTCACGCCCGCGGCGTCGTCTTCTGTGGCGCTGACGGCGCCGCTGGGCACCGTATTCACTGGCGCCTGGTTCAGGGCGCCTTCGACAGTGACGGCAATGACTTCGGTGTCGACCAGCGCGGGAGTGTCTAAATCGCTGGCGGTAACGGTAATGGTGGTGGGGCCGGTGAAGCCGTTTTCGGTCTGGTACACCATGCCGTCCAGGGCCGCGTTGACGTTGGATTGCGTCCCGCGGAACTGCAAAATGGCGTCGCTGTTGCCATCGCCTTGTGTGAAGGTAAGTCCTGTGGTTCCACTCAGAGTAATGGCGCCGTTTGCCACGGTGATGAGCACGCCGATTTCGCCGCCCGTGCCTCCTTCCGGATCATTCACCGAAACCGTGGCATTGTTGGCGGCGTTGAGCGTGAATTGTTGATTGATTAGCACGCTGAAACTGGCCGGCGCCGTGACCACCGGCGCATCGTTGACCGGCGTCACCGCAATGGTCAGGTCGTCGATGTCCGTCTGTGTTCCGCCGCCGCCGGTGGCGCCCTGGTCGCTGGTGGCAACGGTGAGCGTGGCGTTGCCGTTGAAGTTCTGGCTCGGCGCAAACGACAGGCCTTGCAGCGCGGCGTTGATGTCGGCAATCGTGCCGGTGAAGGTCATGATCGCGTCGCCCGTCCCGTCTCCCGTCGTAAACGTCAAATTGTTCAATGAGCCGAGCGTGACTGTGCCATTCGTGCCGCCCAGCGTGACCTGAATTGGGCTGATCCCGGCGTCCACGTCGCCGATCGAAATCGCGTTGCCGTTGGCGGTGGAGAAGACGATGGGCGTGTCTTCGTTGGTGCTTTGGGCGGCGGCAGGCAGGCCGTTCACAGGCGCGTCGTTGACCGAGGCTACGTTGACGGTCACCTGATCGCTGTCGGTCAGGTTTCCGCCGCCGGTGTTGCCGTTGTCATCGATGGCCAGCGTCACAGTGTCGGCGCCAAAAAAGTTCGCGGCGCCCTGATAGGCCACGCCGTTGGCGCTGGCCAAGGTAGCGCGAATCGCCGCCAACGTCGCCGTCAGGCTGACGTTGCCGCTGCTTTGACCGGTGATCTGTCCCGCCGCCACGCCCCCTACGACCGCGTCGCTGACGGTCAGCACGCCGTTGGGGGCCGTGAGCGTTACGGTTACGTTGCCTGCGCCCGAGTCGATGTCGTTGACGTCCAATCCGGTGAGGAAAATCTGCTGATCTTCGTTGGCGTCAAAGGCCACGGCAGGCACGGTCACCGTTGGAGCGTCGTTCACCGGCGCCACGCTCAAGGTCAACTGCTCGGTATCGCTCAAAGCGCCCCCCGTGCCCGAGTTGCCGTTGTCGTTGGCCGTGACGGTCAGCGTGTCGTCGCCATTGAAGTTCGCGTTGCCCTGGTAATCCAGGCCGCTGAGGCTGGCCAAGGTGGTGTTGATGGCCGCCAGCGGCGCGGTGACCACCACAGTGTTCGTCCCGTTGCCGGTGATTTGGCCGGCCGTCACGCCGCCCGGCGCCAAGTCGCTAATCAAAATCCGCCCACTGCTGACCGCAAATGTCACCTGCACGTCGGCCGAACCCGCATCGGGGTCGGCGATGTTAATCCCGCTGATCGCGCCATTGACGTCTTCCAAGAACGCGCCAGGCCCCGGCGGCAACGTCACCACCGGTGCGTCGTTGATGCTCGCGACCGAAATCGAGACGCCGTCCGTGTCGCTCTTGGCGCCGTCGCTGCCCGTGTTGCCTTGGTCGTTGGTGACAATCGTCAACGTCGTGTCGCCGTTGAAGTTCAGGGCCGGAGCAAACTGCAAACCGGCCAGCGCCGTGTTGATGTCGGCCACCGTGCCCGTGAACGACATGCTCTCATCCGCCTTGCCGTCGCCTTGACCGTTCGGCCCGTCAAAGTCCAGACCCGCGACTCCAGCCAACGTCAGCGTGCCGCTGCCCGCCGCGACGGACAACGTGACGCGAACGGCGCCCGCTGCGGCGTCGGGGTCGGCGATCGAAATCAAGTTGCTGTTGGCGGCGCTGAACACCAGGGGCGTATCTTCGTTGGTGGTCTGACCGCCCGGCACGCTGTTGACCGGCGGCTGGTTCGTGTCGACCACTGTGACGGTGAACTCTTCGGCGTCGCTGGTGGCGCGGGCGCCGGCCACGCCGGTCGGCGGACGGTCGCTGACCAGAATCACAAAACGAAAAACGCCCGTGGCGCCTGTGGGCGCGGTCCAACTAAAGGCGCCGGTCAGGCGATCGATCGTGGCGCCGGCGGGCGTTTCATCGGGATCGAGTTGAAACGTCAGTTGCGAGCCCGCGGGCAAGTCGTCGTCCATGGCCGTGGCGGTAAAGCTGACGACGGCCCCTTGATCGACGGTCTGATCGGCGATCGGCGCGAGCATCGGCGGGTTGTTTCCCAGCACAGGCGCAGCGGCAAGCAAGTTGCGCCGCTCGAGCGGCTCGTGGGTCAACCTGGACAAACCCAAGGTCCGCGTCACGCTCCGCCGCTTGCCGCCGATTTTCCGTCGCCACGCCATGTTGTCACCTCAAAGGAATGCAGTGGTGCCATGTCGGCGGCGCTGCCGCCGATCTTCGTTTGCTGAAAATGAGATTGCCTACAAAACCGCAAGTCAGGGCGCGCAGTCCAACCGAGTTCGTGCGCCGGGGGGAGACGTGCAGGCGGCGCCTCTTTTCCGCACAATCACGTCCGGCGCAAATCCCATCGGGCCGTTCCGTAAGCCCGGGCTCAGCTGATCCGCGCCGCAGTCTCCCATCCTAGGTGCCGATAAAATCGGTTGCAAGCATTTTCGCAATTACGTAAACCTTGGCCGCCCGAGAATTTGAGCGCCAACCGCCCACAGCCATGCCAACCCCGCATAAGCGTGGTTTCCTTGTGAACCAGACGCCAAGCCGCAGAGTTCGACACAGCGCGCGTTTCCTTCTAGGGGAGGCCGGCAATGCGCCAGTCGTCCCGCTGCCCTCCAACGCCTATTGGCCAATCAACAACTGGACAACCACTCGCTAACTTCCGTCGATTTCAACGAGTCGAATAGGTTGTTGTTGGCCTCAAAGATGACCCACACACTCCGTAATTTCCTGGTCGTTGGGCTCATTACCATCGTAGGGCTGTTTGTTCCGTTGCCGCGGATCGATCGCCTTACCGAATCGTTGGCCGACCTAGCCCATCCGGTGCTGTTCGCGGCCCTAACCGCTACCTTGCTGGCGCTGTTACGCCGAAGGTGGCCTAAGCGTTGCCTCCTTCCTCCCCTGGCTACCTCGCTGCTTGTGAGCGGCGTCGCATTGGTCAGCGAAGTTGCCCAGGACAAGTTCGGTCGAAACGCCAGTTGGAATGATTTGTTGGCCGATTTTTGCGGCATCGGGGCGGCAATGGCCGTAATGGGCCGTCCGCCTAGTCACCGTCCTTGGGACGCGACATCCCGGCGGATGGTTGCCATCGGGTTTCTGGCGGTTGGTTTTGGACAGCCGCTGACCATTTTTTTTGACGAATGGATGGCGCGAAGCGAGATGCCCGTCTTGGCCTCGTTCGAACATCCCTGGCAAGTTTCGCGGTGGTTCTTTCACGATTGCGCGGCCGAGCGCTCAAACGCTCACGCCTCCGCCGGACGATACGCCCTGCGCCTTGACTTGCCGCCGGGCGATTGGCTGGGGCCGTCCTTGACGCTGCCCACCGGCTGCCGCGATTGGTCGAAGTATCAGCGTTTGGAGTTAGACCTATTTGTGGGCGAAAACAAGCCGATGGAAGTGTGGTTCAAGGCTATGGATGAGGGTCAAAACGGCCAGGCCTCGGATCGCTATGAATTGCCGTTCGTTCTGCCCCCGGGTCACACGCGGATGGTGATCACTTGTGATGAGCTGAGAAGGGCCCCCTGTGAGCGTCGCATGGACCTGACGCGAATGAAGCGGTTTCAACTCTACTTGGATCAACTGGATGAGCCTCGGACGCTGCATTTCGACAACCTGCGGTTTTACTGATTGCTACCGCACCGGCCGCAGCGACATGGCAAACCAGAATCGCGGTTCTCGTTTTTTCGAGTGCCGTGGCATGTCGCGGGCGAAAGTTGTGCAAAAATGCGGGTTCGGGGCAAGCTGAGCTTGCATGGGCAAGTTCGGTTGTTAGACTCTGGGGTGGCAGTGTGGCGAGGGGATTGGCCTGTCATCCGTGCGTGGTTTGCGGAGACCAATCGAAACGCGCCGCGGTTTGTGTTTGAGGAGATCGTTCGTGGGTAAGCGGTTGTACGTCGGAAACCTGTCGTATCAGATGACCAGTTCCGAACTTCAGAGTCTGTTTGCAGAGTATGGAACCGTTACCAGCGCACAGGTGATTGAGGATCGAGAGACGGGGCGCAGCAAAGGTTTTGCGTTCGTCGAAATGGCCAGCGACCAGGAAGCCCAGGCGGCCATCAACGGCCTCAATGGTCAGCAAAACCAAGGACGGCCCTTAACCGTCAATGAAGCTCGTCCGCGAGAGGATCGTCCGCGCGGCGGCGGCGGTGGTGGCGGAAGGCGCTATTAGGCCCACCGGTTCGGCCGGGCCCTACGTCCTGTCGAAATTGGCGCCAGAAAACATCGAACGTATGCACGCCTCAGGCCGTAGTATCCCATGTGGTGCTACGGCCTGCGGTCGTCTTAGAGCCCCAAAAAAAACAACCTGTTCGATTCGCTGAAATCAACGGGAGTTTGCGGGTCGTGACTTGGCCGCCGGACGCCGTTGGGCTTTTTCAGAGAATTCCCATTGGCCGCCTGGCAATCGCGAGGCCGGTGGTGTCCTTGTAGGGCTTGCCGGACGGTTTCTAAAATAGGCGCTTGGAGTCCGCCTGATTTCGTGCGGACACCGCGATGAGCACCACTCCAGCGATGGCCGAGGACTACTACAAGACGTTGGGCGTAAGCCGAAACTCCTCGGCTGACGATATCCAAAAGGCCTACCGCGAGTTGGCTCGGAAATACCACCCGGACATGAACCCCGACGACAAGTCGGCCAAGAAGAAATTTCAGGAGGTTCAGCAGGCCTTCGAGACGCTCAACGACCCCAGCAAGCGCGAATTGTACGACCGGTACGGCAGCTCGTTCGAGCAAATGCGAGGCGGCCCAGGCGCTCATCCGGGCGGGGCCTGGGGCGCTGGGGGAGCGCCGCCAGACGACATCGATCTCTCGGAAATCTTCGGCCAGAAATTCGGAGCCGGGCAGGAGGGCTTTGGAGGACTGGGCGACATCTTCAAACAGTTCACCAGGTCCGCCGGTGGGCGGCAGGCCGGCCGGGCCGCCCGTGGCGAACGGGTCCGCGGCGAGAACCTCAACTACGAGCTGCGCGTCCCTTTTCAAACGGCCATCCTGGGCGGCAACGTACAATTGGCGGTCCGCCGGGCTTCCGGACGGACTGAAACCATCAACGTCCGAGTTCCGGCCGGCATCGAGGACGGCAAGACGATTCGTCTCCGCGGCCAAGGCGAAGCGCCCGAGGGGGGCCGAGGCGCGTCGGGCGACATCCTTTTGGCCATCCACGTCGATGCCCATCCGTTTTTCCACCGCCGGGGTAAGGATCTTTTTGTCCGCTTGCCGGTGACCGTGGGCGAGGCGGCGCTGGGGGCCAAAGTCGATGTGCCGACGCCCCACGGAGCGGTTGTCGTCCGGATTCCGCCAGGGACCAGCAGCGGCGCCAAGCTGCGGATTCGAGGGCACGGGATCCCCGAAAAGGCGGGCCAGCCGGGCGATCTATTCGCCGAGGTGCACATCACGCTCCCCCGGCAGATCGACGAGACCGCGGCCGCCCTGCTCCGTCAATTTGATCAACACGCGCCGACCGCTCCCCGAACCGAATTGCGCTGGTAAACTAGCCGTAGGCCCAGGGCCCTGTTTCCTCGCTAGTCTGTTTCTCCTTCGTGCATTCGCACCACCGATCGACGACCGTGACTGCTCCCTTGCGCTATACGCGTCAGCAACGTCTGCAATCGCGCACCGATTTTCGTCGCGTGTACGAGCGCCGCTGCGTGGTTAGCGACGAGCGGTTGGTGTTGTACGCCTGCGAAAGCGACCTACGGCTGACGCGGTTGGGCTTGTCCGTGTCTCGCAAGGTGGGCAACGCCGTGCGGCGCAATCGTTGGAAGCGGCTGCTGCGCGAGGCGTTTCGTCAATCGCAGCACGACTTGCCGCGCGGCCTCGATCTGATCTTGATTCCAAGGGCCATGCCGGGCGACCCGCCGCGACTTGCGGAACTCAAACAGGCGGTCTGCGACCTGGCGGTCCGCGCCGGGCGAAGGTTGCATCGCGGCCGCCCGCCGAAGCGCTGACGATGAACGAGCCTGCGCCAACCCCGCACGTCTCGGTCGCTGACGCGTATCGGCCGACGCTGTTGGGCCGCGTCGTGTCCCTGGCGATGATCGCCATGGTGCGCGGCTATCAGTGGACGATCAGCCCGTTGTTGTTCGTGCTCGTTGGCACACAGTGCCGCTACGAACCGACATGCAGCCACTATATGATCGGCGCCGTGCGCAAGTACGGTCCGTTACGCGGCGGCTGGAAGGGAATTGCCCGCATCGCCCGTTGCCATCCCTGGCACGCCGGTGGGTACGATCCGCCGTAGACCGTTCGACTGCTGGCGAGTGCTGGCGTTCGCGGCGCCAGCAGTGCTAGCGACCTCACTCGCCTTGCCCCTGGCCGGGCGTTTTCGCTACAGTTCTCGGCCGCCCGCCTGGCGCGGCGCTCGACCCTGGCACGAAAGGATTCCAGTCATGGGCAAGTTCATCTTTGGTTTCATCTGCGGCGCGGCGTTCGTGCTGGGTTCGCTCAAGTACCACGTGATTCGCACAGAGACGGGCGTCGAGTTTGTGCCCAAGCTGGTCTCGACGTTCAGCGAAACCTACATCGACGCCCGCGAGTTCTCTCCGACCGATTGGTCGAAGCACAAGGGCGTAGTGGCGGCCATCGTCAACGCCAAGAAAGAACACATCCTCCGCGAGACGGCCGAGGACAGCCTCATGGACGGGATGCAAGACGCGCTGGACAACCTGGGCCTCCGTTCCGCGCAGCGGCCAAGCATCGAACGCGACCGGCGATATTGAACGTCGCCGCACATTGCTCTCCGGCGCGTCAGAATGCGCGCACGACGCAGGTTGCCCGCGTCGACCGTTCGCGTTCTCAACGGTCGCGAGCTAAGAGGCCTGGCCTGAAATCTTAGCCCTTGATCACGCCAATGGGCCGCATCCGGGCGACTTTCTTGGCCAGCCCGGCGCGATGCACCACGTCCACCACCAGGTCCACGTCCTTATGCGCGTCGGGTTGCTCCTCGGCCAGGCCGCGCCAGCCTCGCGCGCGCGCGTCGATGCCGCGGTCGGCCAGTTCGCGGTCGATCCGACGGCCTCCGGCCTGTCGAACGGCGGCGGCGCAGCTC
>CAYWTU010000031.1:0-13484 GCA_964461275.1 uncultured Pirellulales bacterium
AGCCGCGCGCGGTCGTCCAGGTCGGGCAGCTTGTTGAACAGCCGCTGCAATTCGTCGTCCTTCGGCTTCTGCCAACCCTGCTTGAGCCGTTTGATGATCGGCCCAGTCTCGCGGTGGTACAGCTCGGTCATGAACGCGGCGGTCTCGTATTCCACGATTCGCAGCGCTGCCGGCAGTTCCTGGTCCCGCTGGCGACGATTCCGCTCGCAGGCGGCCTTCAGGTCGTCGACCGAATACAGGTATACGCCCAGACATTAGCCGATGGCCGGGTCGAAATCGCGCGGCACGGCCAGGTCGAGCACAAATAGCGACCGCTGATAGCGGGCCGGCTCGATCTGACGGAATTGCGCCAGCGACACGATGGGCTCGGTGGCGCCGGTGGCGCTGACCACCAAGTCGGCCTGGCCGAGCTGTTCGAGCAGCCGCTCCCAACCGAGTGCCGTCCCGTGCCATCGACGGGCCAGGTCCTGGGCTCGCTCCAGGCTGCGGTTGATAACGGTCACATGCCGCATCCCTTCGTCGGTCAGATAGCGCAGCGTCTCCTCGGCCATTTCGCCGGCGCCGATCACCAGCGCTCGTTTGTCGTCGAAGCGGTCGAAGATTTGCTTGGCGAACTGGCCGACGGCCACGCTGGGAATGCTGACCCGGCTCTGATTGATGCTAGTCTCGCTGGCCACGCGGCGGGCCACGCGGAGTGCCGCCTGAAAGATGGCGTGCGTGAGCGGTCCGGCGGCGTCGCGGTTGGTCGCCAGTTGATACGCCTGCTTGACCTGCGACAGAATCTGCGGCTCGCCGACGACCATGCTGTCCAGGCTGGCCGCCACGCAGAACAAATGCCGTACGGCGTCTTCGCCGGTTCGCTCGAACAGGTCGTCGAACACGTCGTAGACGCTGATGCCGTGAAAGCCGGCCAGGAACTCGGCGATTTCCTGGTGCGAGGGAACGCATTGGCCATCGTTGCCGGCGGTGTAGAGTTCGGTCCGGTTGCAGGTGGAAATCAGCACTGCCTCGGCGTCGGGAAACCGTTCGCGAAAGGTTTGCAGAGCCTGGCTGGCCTGCTCGGGACTGAACGCCAGACGCTCGCGGACCGCGATCGACGAATGATGGTGAGTGCACCCCAGCATTTGGACCTTCATGCGCCGGTCCTCGCAGGGGGCGGCGATGGCGTCGTGGGCGAGCGCGTAGCCGAGTTGTCCGGCTGCGGCGCACGGGGACGATGTTCGGAAGGCAACAGCCGCGACAACGCCAGTGAGCCGGCCAGTAGCTGGCCACCGTCAGGTACGCGACTTTGCGCCCCTGCCGAGCGGGCCTGTAGAACAAGTTGAACAGTGTGGCGGCGGTGAGCCACAGCATGGTCGCCAGCGAGGCGATCACAATGGGATCGGTCCAGGGGACGGCCAGCGCCTGTCGGCGATGCGTCACCAGGTTCAGCACCACTCCCGACATCACGCCCACGCTCAATAGCAGCAGCGAGTAGACGATTGCCCGGCTGTTGACGCGCTCGAGCCATTCCAGGCTGGGCAGATCCAAACCGCGCCTCGGTTGCAGCTTATGCTTGAGCCGATACGCCTGGATCAGGTACATCAGCCCCGCCACAAAACCCACGACCACCGCCACGGTTCCCATGAGTAGAAACGCGCCGTGCAGCAGTCCCCAGTAATAGGTCGCCTGGTTGTCGGCCACGGAAGTTGTGTCGGCAAGAAAGAATGCCACACCGATCAAACCCAACACCGGCGGCAACACGAACAGGCCGATCGCGGCGCGGGGCTGGTGAATCGTTAGATACAGATAGGCAGCGGCCAAGGTCCAGGCGGCCACCAGGTACCAATCGTAAGCGCTCGACAGCGGGGCCCCTCCGCCGGCGGCCACGGCTCGCTGGGCCAGATACAGCGTGTGGGCCACCAGTCCGGCCGCGGCAAAGCCGAGCATCACCGCGCCGCGGATGCCGCTGCGAAACAGCAGCCGAGTGACTTCCAGCGCCAGGGCTACGCTATAGCTGGCGGTGAAGCAGAGCAGGTTGATGCCGTCCAACATGGCGGTCACTCCTCGACTTCGGCCTCGCCGTCCAGTCCGTATTCCTTGAGTTTCTTATGCAAGGTGTTGCGGTTGATTCCCAGCCGGGCGGCGGCCTTGATCTGCACGCCGTCGCAACCGGCCAACACCTGTGCGATCAGCTCGCGCTCTACACGGTTGACGATCTTGGTGTACAAGGCGTCTTCCTGCGGTCCGGCTTCGGCCAGGCCCTGTTGCACCAACTCGAACGTGAACGATTCGAGGTCGGCCGGGCGATAACGGCTGGTCCGCGGCTTGCCCGGGTGGCGCACCGCCTCGGGCAAGATGTCCAAGGTCAACTCGTCGCCGGGCGCCAAAATCACCGCCCGCTCAACATAGTTTTGCAATTCGCGGACGTTGCCAGGCCAATCGTAGGCGGCCAACGCGTCCAGGGCCTCCGGAGCGATGTGCGACACGTAGCGATCGTTGGATTCGTTATAGACGTTGAGGAAGTGGACCACCAGTTCGCGGACATCTTCGCGGCGTTCGCGGAGCGGAGGGAGCGTGATGGGCACCACGTTGAGCCGATAGTACAAATCCTCGCGAAACCGGCCGGCCTCGGCCTCATCCATCAGGTCGCGGTTGCTGGCGGCGATGACCCTCGTGTCGACCCGCACCGTTTGCACGTCTCCCACCCGTTCGAACTCGCGCTCCTGCAACACTCGCAACAGTTTGACTTGCAGTTGCGGCGTCGTGGAGTTGATTTCGTCCAAAAAGATCGTGCCGCTGTGGGCCGCCTCAAAGCGACCGGTGCGGTTGTCGATGGCCCCGGTGAAGGCCCCCCGCACGTGCCCAAACAGCTCGCTTTCCAACAGGCTCTCGCTGAGCGCGCCGCAGTTGACGCGGACAAACGGTCCGCCAGCCCGCTGACTTAGCTGGTGGATCGCCTTGGCGATGACCTCCTTGCCCGACCCCGTTTCCCCCAGCAGCAAGACGCTGGCGTTGGTCTTGGCCACCTGGCGCGTCAGCTTGAAGACAGCCTGCATGGCCGGCGACGAGCCGATCACGCCGGCCAATGGCGGCCCGTCGGGGCTGATCGAAATTGGCTTGGGAGCGCTGGGCATGGCGGAAAACGGCCTACTGATCGGTCAGGACGGCTTCCACCGCCGGGTTGGTCACGTGCGGCATCGCCCGCGCTTCGAGCGCATCGAGCAGTCCGCCAAGCACCGCCTGAGACTCGGCCGACTCGTCCTCGCTGCGATTGTAGCGCGCGTATTGTTCGATAACTTCCTCGGTCGTCAGTTGCACGCCGCGGCGGGCCAGACTGTGGCGCAGGGCCTGTACCGCCGCTTGGCGTTGGGCCAGTTCTCGACTGCCGTGGCTGGCAAGCTCAGCCAGTGCTCGTTGATCGGTATGCGTTCCCAAATGGCCTAGGAACTTCGCGGCCGACGCCGTCATACGCTCATCGTGCAGCGTTCGCCGCGCAGCCGGGGCGGCGGAGTGCAAGTCGTACAGCCAGCCGGGCGCAGCGCTCAAGTCGGCCAGCCATTTCAACGCCTGCTGGGTCTGTGCCACGCGCACCGCCACCGGAGTCAGACCGTCGCGATCGCGCGCGAGCAACGGCGCCAACTCGGCCGAAAAGGCCGACGTTTCGTGCGGCCGCACGAGCGCTTCGGCCCAGGCGTCGCCGCGGACGATGCGTTCCGCCCGCTCGTACTGCGTAAGATTGGCGACAACCGCCGTCGGAATCCGTGCGGTGCGAGCATCGCGCCGCAGCAGAGACAAGGTTTCCACGGCCGTGGGCCGGTCGAGCGCCGGCGTGATCACCAATAGCTCGGTGTCGGGATAGTCGGCCGCCAGGTGAAACAGGCTGGCGCCGTCGTTGGCCATCTCGACTTCATAGCCCAGTTCCAGCAACATGCCACCGAGGCGCTGTGCCTCTTCGGTTCGCGGGTCGGCCACGATGGCTCGCCGGGCGCCGCCGCCGTTGGCGAAGTAGGCCAGCGTCTCGGTGACCCAACTGGCGCCGGGAAACGGCTGGTCCGGCTCCAAATTCATCACGGCTTCCAGAGCCGCAAACCGAACGCGGCCGCGCGGATGACGCAGTGCCCGCACCAGCGGCACGGGCTTTCCGGCGCCGGCCAGCAAGATCTCCGCCGTGGCCGTTCGGCCCAGTTGTCGCGCGGCTTGCAACGCCACGGCGTCTTGATCTGTTTCCAAGGCGTGGTCGAGCAAGTCGTGCAGCGCGGCGGCGTCGTATCCGGCCAGGTCGACCGCCGCCGGCGCGTGATCCAGTCCGGCCCGGCGGGCCGCCGCCTCCAAGCGGGCCGCCAGGAGCAACCGTCGGGCCGGTTCGTGCGAGGGTTCAATCGCCACGGCGTCGGCGGCCAGGCGCTCGACGCGCAGGGCTCGGACCAATTCGCGGGGCAACATCTGGCTGCGCACGGCTTTGGACTCCATGTCCCATGACCAAAGTTCCATTTCCGAGTTGACGACCAGGTCGTCTTCCGCCTTGGCGCCGTACAACTCGTGGTCGGCAGCGGCAATCAGTCGGGCCAGCGCCTCCCGTTGGTCGGGAACGCGGCCGTAATGGTCTTGCAGAGCCTGGACGGCCGCGGCGTGAAGTTCCTTCGGCGCGGCAAAGGCGCCCCGTAGCCAGTAGACGCTGGTGTGGCGGGCGCCCATTTGCGACAGCGCGCGAATCACTTCCGCCTCCAACCGCGGCTCGCCTGACGCCAGAGCCGCAACAAGCGGAGCCAACGCGTCGCGTTCCAGCGCCACCAGGGCGTGCCGTGCCGAGTCGCGTTGCAAACCGTCGTCGGCGCTGCGCAAGACGTTTAACAACGGCTGCACCGCGGCGCTGCCTGCCATTTGCAGTTGCACCTCGGCCGCGTGGCGAACCTCGGGCGACGCGTCGCCTAGCCGCTCGACGTAGCCGTCGATCCGGGTTGGGTCGTGGGCGATCCGTTCGGCTGCGGCCGACACGGCCTGCACCAGTTGGGCCCCCGCTGGCTCAAGCTCCGGCACGCGGGCCAACCGCAGGAACGCGTGCATGCCCAGCTTGCCGCGCAACCTCCCCCATTGCTCGTCGGTAAGCCCTTCGGCCACGAGCGCCTCGAGCCAAGGAAGCGCGTGCTTGGGCGCCCCCAGGTCGACCAGCACGAGCGACGCACGAACTCGCTCTTCGGGCGTGGTGGGATTGAGGTCCAACACGTGCTGTACGGTCGGATCGACGCGCTCCGGAGGCGCCGCCTGGCCGAGCGGTCGCTCGGCATCGCCTTGGGCTCGCGCTGATCTGGCGGATAAGGAAATGGCGGCGGCGAGGATCGCCGCCAGCGCTGCGAGTTGCCATCGAGTGGACATCGGAGAACCCCAAGGGAGAGGAGAAGTTCAGGCGGGAGGGTAGGGAGTAATGAGAGGCGAATCGAGCGCCAGGGCGTGTAGTGAACAGGTTAAGGAGTTGACGCGACCAGTAGCTCCCAGCGCGCGATCTGGCGATCGACCTCCGCCGGGGCGGTGCTGCCGTGGCTGACGAACGCAGCCACGGCCCGCTCGGCGCCCAACGCCTGGAGCAGCGAGGCGTCTAAATCAGGACTGGCCGCATGAAGCTCGGCCACGGTTAGTTCCGCCAAGGGGACGCCCCGGTCGATTGCCTGCCGCACCAGGGCGCCCACGATGTGGTGGGCCGTTCGCTGGGCGATGCCGCGACGGATCAATTCTTCCATTAGCGTGGTGGCGTCCAGATAGCCGTGGTCCAGGCGGGCTGCGATCGTCTGGCGATTCAGCGTGGCCCCCTCGACCAACGGCGCCGCCACCGCCAGACACGCCTCGACGGTGTCCACCGAATCGAACAACCGTTGTTTGTCCTCTTGCAAGTCGCGGTTGTAGGCCAGCGGCAGCCCCTTGATCAGCACCAACAGCGCCTGCAAATTGCCGATGACTCGGGCTGTCTTTCCCCTGGTCAATTCCAGCACGTCAGGGTTGACCTTCTGCGGCATGATGGACGAACCGGTGCAAAACGCCTGGGGCAGCCTCAAAAAGTTGAACTCGCTGGTCGACCACAAAACCCATTCCTCCGCCCAGACGCTGAGGTGTTCGGCAATCATGGCCAGCGCAAAGGCGGTCTCGACCACGAAGTCGCGGTCGCTGGAGGCGTCGATGCTGTTTTCGGTTAGGGCATCGAAGCCCAATTCGCGACGGACAAACTCACGGTCGATCGGCAGCGTCGTCCCTGCCACGGCGGCGGCCCCCAGCGGCAAGACGTTGACCCGGCGCCGGGCGTCGGACAGGCGCTGGCGGTCGCGGGCGAATTTTTCGCAATACGCCAACCAATAATGCGGGGCCAGCACCGGTTGGGCCCGCTGCATGTGGGTATAGGCCGGCAGGATCACGTCGCGATCGGCCCGACAACGGCCGACGAACGCCCGTTGCAAGTTGACCAGTCCTGCATCAACGCGGTCGATGGCGTCGCGGGTCCAGAGCCGCATGTCGGTCGACACCTGGTCGTTGCGGCTGCGGGCGGTGTGTAGTTTGCGGCCGGTGTCTCCCAGTTGGTCGGTCAGGGCCCGTTCGATGTGCATGTGGATGTCTTCCAGTTCAATCTGGAATGACATCCGGCCTTGGGCGATCTGCTGGCCGATCTGGTTCAGCGCCTGCTCAATTTCGTGGCACTCTGCTGCTGAAATCAGCCCCACACGGGCCAACATGCGGGCATGGGCCTGCGAGGCGAGAATGTCGTGGGCGTAGAGCCGGTGGTCGAAGCTGATGCTCTCGGTGAACTGCTCGACTCGGCGATCCGTCGCCTCGGCAAAGACTCCGCTCCAGGCTTTCTGGGTCACAGCCACCTCGCGCCGCGCGTTGCGGGCAGTAGAATTGCGTCAACATCTTCATGCTAAAAGGCTTACGTCGAGATGTCAACGAGCTAGACCGGCGGCAAGGACGTGCCCCAGCGCTGCAATCGCAGATCAGGCGCTGCTTAAGATCGCGTGGAACGATCACACTGACGGTTGTGACGGTTGCGAGGCCGTTTGAGTGGTCCACATCCGCCAATGCAACAGACGCGTGGCCGCCGCTCACGGTTCGGCTGCCCAGAATTTGGGCCGGGCCATGCAGCCGTTAGAACTCCAACTCGCCGTTGCCGAAGGCGCTCGACCGTAGCGGAGCGGCCGTCGCCAGCCGGACCAGCAGTCGCCGGCAGCGGTTGCGCAGGTCGAGCGTCATCCAACCCAGGAACAGGTTTCCACCCATCGACAGAAACAAGCCCACCAGCGCGACCGTCAGTGGATAGGCGTACGGGTTGGCGGCGTTCAAGTCGCCGCTGATCGGGGCGTCGTCCAGTGGGCGGCTGATGGTTCCGCCGGTGCGACTGGCGACGCGCGCCAAGTCATCGGCATAGCGTCGACCTTCGATGGTCGATTCCAATCGGGGGCGTTGTCCGGTGTCTTCTTCCGCACGTAGTTCATCGCGCCAAGAGTCGCGCGGCAGGGCCGCGTAGTCGGTTCGCGGCAAGGCGGGTTCGTCGAGCCGCTCAGCCGGCGGCGCGTAGCTGGGCGGCAACCGAGGCCCCGTGGGGGCGGTTTGTGCCGCTCGCGAGCGCGGCTCCAGTTCTTCGTCCACCGGACCGAACTCGACCGTCGTGGGTGGATCGGCCGCCACCGTCGATCGCACGTTGCGGACATCGTCTGCCGCGCGAGTGGCCGAGCGATTCGACGGATCGGTGGGTGCGGCGCGGTTTCGCGCGTCGTCGAGGTCCGCGTTCCATCGCCGGTCGGCGCCGCGCGTCGATTGCCAAGTGGAACTGGGCATTGACGGGCCCATGGTTGGCGGGTCGGTCGTCAAGCTGCCGTTGCGATCGGGCCAGGTCGTTGCGCTGTCGGCCGGCTCGCGGTCTCGCAACGTGGAATCATTCTTGGTGGTCGTAGTCGCTGAGCGTGCGCTGGACCGTGGCTTGGTTCGCGACGGTTCGACTTCAACGGCCGTGACCAAACGGGGGCCGTCTTCTTGGTCGACGTTGGCCAAAGGCTTGGCGGCGGTGCGCTGGACCGGGTGGTCGCCCACGCGTAGCCGCAACGAACGGACGTCGCGAATCTCAGGCGGCAGGTCGCTGGCGATCTCCACGCCGCGGGCCAAGGCGTCGAGCGCCTCGGGCTCGACCTGAATGATGTAGTCCCAACCGCCGGCAGGCGCGGGTTCCCATCCGACGTCAATGCCCAGCGCCGCCAGCGCCAATAGGGGGACTACCGCGTGCATTTCTCGCCTCCTGTGCAGTTTCAATCCTAACGCTAGTCCAGCGTCTTTGACGGTTTGGGCGCTTCCAGCGAACTGAGCGCCGTCAGCTCCGCGTTCAGCATGTACAACACCGCGTGCAAAAACGCCACAACCATCGGACCGACGAAAATGCCGATCGGCCCCAGTGCCGTGACGCCTCCCAAAACGCTCAGCAAGGCCAGCAGCGGGTGGATGTTCGACTGGCCGTGCAACACCAGCGGCTTGATGACGTTGTCCGCCATCGACACCACGCAGCTTCCGTACAGGGCCAACAAAACGGCCGCCGTTGTCCGTTCATCATACAGCAATAGCCACACGGCGCACGATCCCCAAACGGCCGCCGCGCCCACAAACGGCACCATCGCCAAGACCATGGTGATCAGCGACAGCAGGATGACGCCGTTCAAACCGGCCACGTAGTAGCCGATGCCTGCTAGCACTCCTTGCACCATCGCCGATAGCAGCGTGGCCACCACCACCGCCCGGCAGACCTTGTCGAATTCGCTGAGAATTTGCCGTTCGTAGCGTTCGTCGAGCGGTGAGAGCCGCATGATGGTGTTGGCCATGGCCGGTCCATCGGCCAGGAAGTAATACAGCGAAACGATCATGATTCCCAGACCGACCAGCAGGCTGGCCACGATGCCGCCGACTTTTTGCGTGGTGCTGAACGCCAACGGGCCGGCCCACGTGCCAAATCCCTCTTGCAGGGCGTTGAGCCGGGCCTCGTCGTTCTCCGGGTTGGCCTTTTCGCGGAGCCACTTGAGCAACGGCGGGCCGTACAACTGTTTGGTGAGCATGGCCTGTGAAGAGTCGAGCTTGGCCAGCGCGTCGTTGAGCGGTTCCACCAGGGCGTCTCCGGTCGGGGGATCGGCCGCTTGGGCTGCCCGGTGCGGGGCCTGGCGCAGCTTGGTCGTCGCCTGCGCCACGTCCTCCAGGTTCTTACGAACGTCGACCAGCACCGGATTCATCTGGACCTTCCACTTTTCCTCCATGTCGGGGTCCTGCGGATCGCGCGGCAAATGGCGCGAGGCCAGACCGCGTTCGACATCCCCCTTGAGCGCATCGAGTTGTTCGCGGGCAGACCGCACCAGCTCCACGGGATTCCGCTCCAGTACCTTGGCGTCGTCGGTCAGCGAGACCCCCTGATGTGTCCGCAGCGCCGCCCCAGCGATCTCCTCAAGTCCCGTGATCGACTCCAGGAGTTTATCGTGACTGGCCTGTACCGCGTCTTCGGGAAGCGCTAGGTACAGCCGGGTGCGCACCGCCCGCAGCCGCTTGAGCAATTCGTCGCGATTGAGCTGCTGGGTGATGGCCAGGCCTTCCGAGGCGGCCCCGCCGACCAGTGCCGCCACCGGTCCCAGCACCATGATCAGCACCACCAGCGTGGTGAGCATGGCGGCCACACGGACGCGGCCGCCACAGGCCTCGGCAAACCATTGGTGCAGGGGGCGAAACATCACCACCAGCACCAATGCCAGGAAGATCGGCAGCAGGAACCGCGCCATCACATGGATGAACAGCGCGCCGGCCACCATGACAATGGCGGCTAAAACGATGAACGAAACAATCCGTGACACGGACCGCGCCTCCCTGAAACGGTCGTCCGCCTTGCCGTACGAAACTCTTGACGGCGCTCGGCTTTACGATCAGGGGAAATTGTATCAGACGGCCGGCCGTTTGGCCCAGACGAGTCCGCGCCGCCGGACTGCCACCCGTCTGCTGACAGCCGCACCGGCTTAGATTAGGATCGTGGGCGGCCTGTAAACCCTGTCGTTTGGCCTTAGACAGCAGCACTGTCCACCGCGGGCGCCGGTTGACGCGCAGCGGACCCTGCCTGAATCGTAATTCCGCTCGGGAGCACATTGCCATGCGTCGATATTGGTTCGCCACGCTTCAACTGACCGCAGTTTTGGTCTGGGCGGCGCCCGGCGGGGCAATGGCCGGCCTGGTCGAGGACGCCCAGCTCGAGGCGGCGGTGCGATACGCGGTGTACGCAACCCGTGTCGATCCCAAGCGCGAGCTCACGGAAGCAGACCCCCGCACGCTGTCCGTGTTGGAGGCCAAGGGCAAGGGCATCAAGAGCCTGGCCGGCTTGGAGAAGTGCACCAATCTGCTGCTGCTCAACGCGACGAAAAACGAAATCGTGGACCTCGCGCCGCTGAAGGACATGAAGCTGTTGCAATCGCTGGACCTGTCGTTCAACAAGATCGCATCGCTGGATCCATTGGCTGGCGTAACGGCCCTGCAGTATTTGAACCTGGAGCACAACGAAGTCTCGGCGTTGGCGCCGGTGAGCGGCCTGACCAAGCTGGCGGCCTTGGATATTTCCAGCAACAAGGTGCAAGACCTGACGCCGGTGACGGGGCTAGCGAACCTGTCGTCGCTTTACGCCAAGCAAAATCAGATCAGCAATTTGGCCCCGCTGGAGAGCCTGGCGCGGCTGAGCGTGCTGACGCTTTCGGAGAACCAGATCGAAGACCTGGGGCCGCTGGCCAAGCTGAATCAATTGGGATTGGTGCTGCTGGAAAAGAACAAGCTGGCCGATTTCGCGCCGCTGGTCGCCGCGGCCAAGGCGGACGCCGAGGGCCCCAAGCGCTGGGCCCCGTTCCTGCGACTGTACATTGCCGGCAATCCGCTCTCGGACGCGGCCAAGAACGAGCAGCTTCCCGCCCTGGCGGCGGTGGGCGTGAAGATTCAGCAATAAGGCAGGCCGCAATTTGTGTCCACGCAACTTACGGCGACGGTGAATGCGGTAGGTTCGGCCTGGGGCGCCCGTTCACGCGCCGCGGCAGACCGTTGGATATCAATGCAAACGGCAACGGTGAACTAGGCGGGCGCCATGCTTGAGTATGTGAAGCGGTGGTCGTTGGCGATCATTCTGGCGGCGTCGAGCGGAGTCTACGCTGTCGCCGAAGAGCCAAAAAAATTCGACGGCAACCAGCCGCAGGTGGTCAAGCCGTCTGCCGATGGCTCGATTCGCCTGCACGCCAAGACGTGCGAGGTGTACGGTCCGAAGCTGCAGTACATGGCCAAGGAGCAGGCCCTGGGTTGGTGGAATTCGCGCGAAGACCGTGCCGTCTGGATGATCGAAGCCCCCGCCGCCGGCAGTTACACCGTTTGGTTCGATTGGTCCTGTCCCGACGAGAGCGCCGGTGAAAGCTACGTGCTAAGTTGCGGTGACCAAGAGTTTCGCGGCGCCATCGGCAGCACCGGGCATTGGCAGAATTATCGCTTTCGCGACATGGGGCACATCGTCCGCGTGGGGCCCGGCGTGACCACGCTTTCGCTGCAGTGTGAGGACGACCCGCAGGTGGCGCTGGCCGACCTGCGCGAGGTGCGGCTGCGGCCGGCGGGCAACACGTCGGCGGCCAGGCCTGTCGGGCCCGCCAACGGCGGCCGCTTGCCGTTTAAGACGCTGCTCATTGACGGCCAGAACAATCACGACTGGCAGGCAACGTCCCCCATACTTCGCGACATCCTGCAGGACAGCGGTCAATTCCTGGTCGACGTGCTCTCGGCCCCCGCCGCCGGCGACGACATGCGCACCTTTCGGCCGGCGTTTGCTCGTCAACAAGTGGTGGTGCTCAACTACAATGGCCAGGCTTGGCCTGAAACGGCGCAAACCGAATTGGTGAGATACGTTGGCGGCGGCGGCGGGCTGGTGATTGTCCACGCCGCCAACAACGCCTTCACCGATTGGCCCGAGTACAACGAAATGATCGGTCTGGGATGGCGCGACGCGAAGTTCGGTCCGCGGGTGACTGTCGACAATGCGGGACAGGTCGTGCACACGCCCCCGGGCGAAGGCCCCGGCGCCGGACATGGACCGCAGCACGAATACGCCGTGGTCATTCGCGACCGCAACCATCCCATTACGCGCGGGCTACCGAGCGCTTGGCTGCACGCCAAGGACGAACTGTATCACGGGCAGCGCGGTCCCGCGGTTGGCATGCACATTCTGGCCACCGCCTTTTCGGACGCGGCCAGCGGCGGCACCGGCGCCCATGAACCACTGGTCTGGGTCATTCCGTACGGCAAGGGGCGGGTGTTCACCACGCTGTTGGGGCACGCCGACTATTCGATGAGGTGCGCCGGATTTCAAACGCTGCTCACGCGCGGAGCCGAATGGGCCGCCACGGGCGACGTTTTGCCCCACGACCCTCCGCAAGACTTTCCCACCGTAATGGCTGTCAGCAGCCGACCGTAAGCCGACCGTAGCGCCGGAAGGCGCAGCTTTCTTTTACCTATTCGAGAGGCGGAAACCTACATGCGTGATCGAATGACCTTGCGTCGCTGTCAGTTGTTGATCGTGATCGCGGCCCTGTCGGCGCCGAGCGTTCCAGCCAAGGGTCAGGCCGCCCCGACCATCGACGCCGAGCAACTGGCCAAGAGCGTAACGATCTATCGCGACGCCTTCGGCACGCCGCACATCGATGGCCCGACCGACGAGTCGGTGATTTTCGGCTTCGCTTATTGTCAGGCCGAGGATTTTTTCTGGCAGCTGGAGGACTCGTACGCCATGGGCCTGGGCCGATACGCCGAGCTGTACGGCCAGAAAGAGTTGCCCAAGGACATGCTCAACCGGGCGTTCGAGGTTCCGCGGCGGTCTGAGGAAGATTTCAAGCGGCTCGACGAAGAGACGCAAAGCATGTGCGGGGCGTTCGTGGCCGGGCTGAACTATTACTTGAAGACGCATCCCGAAGTCAAACCTCGGCTGTTTGACCGCTTCGAGCCGTGGCACATGTTGGCCTTTGGCCGGGGCGTGATGCTGCAAATGGGTTTTGGACACACCGGCGTATCGAGCAACGAACTGCCCAAGGTTTATCCGGAATTGAAGGAGGCCATTGGCAGCAATCAATGGGCCCTCGGCCCCAGCCGCACGAAAAGCGGCAAGGCCATGCTGTTCATCAATCCGCACCAGCCGTACTTCGGCTTCGGCCAGTTCTACGAAGGCCACCTTCGCAGCGGCGAGGGCTGGAATTTTACCGGGGCCACGTTCTTCGGCAGTCCGCTGCCTACGCTGGGCCACAACGAACACCTGGGCTGGGCCTTCACGGTCAACGAACCGCACACGTCCAACGCCTGGGTCGTCAAGTTCGACGATCCCAAGAACCCGCTCAACTATCGCTATGGCGACGGCTACCGGCAGGCGACCCAGTGGAAGGACAAGATCAAGGTCAAGAAGGGAAGCCGCGTCGAGGAGCAGGAATTCAGCTTCCGCAAAA
>CAYWTU010000032.1:0-13403 GCA_964461275.1 uncultured Pirellulales bacterium
CACTTTGTCGCCCAGGCGCACCGCCGCCAACTCGACCGATCACAACATGTCCCCGCTTGCCACAACCATCGGCGCTAGCGACGCCAAAGCAAGGGTCGGACTGCGGCTTGGCGCCAGGGCCCGGCGCTACGCGCCCATGGCTCGGACGGTGTTGGTTTCGCTGTCGGTGTACGGCGTTTTTGCCGTGCAGGGCATGTTGTTGGCCCGCTGGCTGGGGCCGCAAGCGCGGGGTGAGTTCGCCACATCGGTGTTGTACACCCAAGCCCTGACCTATATCGGGCTTTGCGGCGCGCATTTCGCCATCGCCCGCCGAGCGGCCCAGCAATCCGATGACCTGGGCGCCCTGGAGCGCTCCGCACTGCGACTGGGACTGACAACGTCCCTCGTGACGATGGCGGTGGTGGCCAGCTTGGTGGTTGCGGTGCTGCCTGCCGACAAGGGGTATCTGGCGCCGCTGTGCCTGCTGTGTTCGTTGTACCTGCCGTTTGAGCAGATGCGGCTGGCCCTGCAGTCGGTCGATCACGGCAGCGGTAATTTCAAACTGTACGACGCCAATCGACTATTCGCCGCGCTGATGCTGCCCACCTTGCTGCTCCTGGCTTGGCTGGCGGGCGCGATGTCGGTGCTCGTAGTGGCTTGCTTGTCGGTCACTGCGCCGGCCTTAGGACTCGTCCACCGGCTCTTCTTCCTACGCACGCCAGCGGCCAGCGCGAACCGCCCAGCCCTGCGGCCCATGTTTAGGGAAGGCCGGCCGTTTGCCCTGTCGGTGGCCGTGGCCGACGGGTTCAGTCGGTTGGACGTGCTGCTCTTGGTGTGGTTGACCACGCTGACCGTGCAAGGCTATTACGCCACGGCCGTGGCGGCGGCCGGAATGCTCTTGGTTACGCCTACGGCCATCGCCCTGTTCAGTTTCAACGCCGGCGCCAGGCATTCCGCCGCCGAGCACAAACCGGGGCTGATGGCGGCCGCGCTGGGCGTATTCGTATTGCAGGCCGTTTGCACAATCGCATTCGCCGCCGTTCTGCCGTTTCTAATGACGCTGGTGTTTGGACCAGAGTTTGCTCCGGCGACCCCGCTGGCCCTGGCGCTCTTGCCGGCGCACGGGTTGGGAGGCTGCGCCGTGGTCGCGGAAGGGTACCTCCGCGGCGCCGGCAGGGCCCGAGCCTGTACTTTCGCGCGGCTGTTGGGAATTGCAGTGATGCTGTCGTTTGTGGCCGCCGGTTATGGCCATTGGCGGGAATTCAGCGTTCCCTATGGGTACGCGGCGGGACAAGCCGTTTGCGCCTTGGCGATGTTAGGGGCCATCTTGCGAGACCACACCAGCGACGACACACGGTCGCTGAATCTGGTGGGGGGTGAGGTATGACCACCGCAGCTTTGGTCGCCTCCGCCTATCGCGGCCACGATGCCGCCGCCAATGGTGTAACGTTGTCTCGCCGTATTCGCGTCCTCCTGGGCATGTTTTTGGTTGCCGGATTGGTGTTTGTCAACGACGCCGTCTTCCGGCGCACCTACGTGGAGCAATTCACGTTCGATTGGCAGATTGCAATGCGGCTGGGCCTGTGTGGATGTTGCGGCCTGTACGGTTGGGTCCATCGCCAGCACGCGGCCCAATGGCGGAAGTTTCCCGCGGCATTGGCCCTGGCCTTCATCGTGTGGACGCTGTTCACGGTGCCGTTTGCCGTCAGCCGAAACTACGCCATCGCCTCAAGCGTGGCCTTGATTTGCCTCGCGCTGTTCGTGCCGGCGGCGCTGGCGGAACTGGGCGGACGCAGGCTCGTGCTCAGCATCTTCGCGGGACTGTTTGTGTACGCTGCGGGCTCTTGGTTTGCACATTTCTACTTCCCCACGTTGAGCTTCCAGGAAAGTGAGTTTCTTAGCGAGGCAGAGCAGGCGCGCATGGCCGGGTTGAACTCGTCCAACGGAACGGGACGGCAAGCCGCCGCGCTATGGGCGTTGACGATCGCGATCGCCGTGGCCCGCACCGCCCCCAAGCGGTTGTTGTTCGTCTCGGGTGCCATGGCGCTGGTCACGCTGTGGGCCACCGACAGCCGGACGGCGATTTTGGCCGCGTTATCGGCCACCAGCGTCGTGATCGCCGAACGCGTGGGCCGCCGCAATACGATCATCCTGGCCTCCATGGTCGGGATGCTTGCCGCAGGCGGACTGTTCCTGGTGTCCAACGGCCCGGCAGGGTTCTCGGCCGACAGCGTGCTGGCCAAGTTCTCGCGGAGCGGCGAGGCGGAAGAAATTTATCACCTGACCGGCCGTGTCGAACTATGGGATTTTGCCATCGCATGCATCCAACAGTCGCCGTTTTTCGGCTACGGTTGGGGTTGCACGCGGTTCTTGCTCATCGACGGGCACTTCGCCACGCATCACGCCCACAATCTGATACTGAACGTCACACTGGGAGGAGGAATCTTGGCCGGCGCCCTAGTGGCGGCAACGCTTATCTCGCTGATCGGCCGGGGGCTCCATGAGCCGAACTTGTGGCCAGACGTGGTGACGGCGTTGATCTGCGTTGGCGGCATGGCCGACGTCGTGATGCTGAATCCGGTGCCCGATTCACACACCTTGATGTGGATGACGGCGCTGCATTGGCGTTCGATGGGCGCCAGTTTGCGAACGGACAATGTGCTCGACGCCAACCTGGGCGAAATGGCGACGGCTCCAGCAGACATCGTCGATGCAACGCCCGACGCGTCTGGGACGGTCGCCGCCCCCTTGACCGCAGAGGACGCTTAATACATGTATCGGGCAACTTCACTAACCGTGCATCACGTGCCGACGCGTGCGTCGGTTCTGCCCCGCCGCGATGCGTGGCGGATGTGGAGCGGGTCGGTGTTGGCGGCTCTGGTCGTGTTTGTTCACGAATCGGTGTTCCGGATCTCCACCGTCGAGCAGTTCCAAAACGACGGCCAGGTGTTGGTGCGGCTGGGCATTTGCGCCGCCTGCGGACTGTACGGACTGGCGCACATCGGCCGCTATTTCCAACATCTGTTCCAGTTTCCCGGGGTGTTAGGGCTGCTGCTGTGCGGCTGGGCGATGCTGACGCTGCAAGCGGCGCTCGATCTGAACTACTCGGCCGCGGCGGTAATGGCGCTGTTCTGCATGATCCTCTTCGCGCCCGACGTGCTCCTAGAAGTGGGTGGAAGGCGTTTGGCCCAAGTTGTGCTGTGGACGTTGACGGTCTATCTGGTGGCGTCTTGGGTGGTAAATTTCACTTGGCCGGAACTGGCCGTTGACGAGGCCGACGATCTTTCGAGCATGCTCGGGATCCGCCGGGTGGGCGGCCTGCATTCGTACAACGGGCTGGGGCGACAGGCGGCTCTGACGCTGTGCCTGGCGGCGGCGATCGGCGCCAGCGGCGCGGCGGGGTGGTGGGCGTTGTCGATTCCCATCGTGCTCGCGCTTGCGACGCTGGTCGGAACGGAAAGCCGCACCGCCATCCTCGCCGCTATGGCGGCCCTGGGCGTCATCGTGGCCGAATCGGTCTCCCGCCGGACCAAGCTCTGGCTGCTCCTGTGCGGGGGGCTCGCGGCGGCACTGGCCGCCCTCGCCATCGTAAACGTAACGGACACCGCAAACGTCGACGACTTCATGGCCAGCATCTCGCGCAGCGGCGATCCGCTGGAGATGTATCACCTGACTGGTCGGTACGAACTGTGGGAGTTCGTCGTCGAGAGAATACAGAACTCGCCACTGCTGGGTTACGGCTGGGGAGGCACAAGGTTTCCATTGTTGGACGGGCCCTGGTCCACGCACCATGCGCACAACTTGATATTGAACGTCGCGCTGGGAGCCGGAGTCATGGCCGGGGCCATTGTGGCCGTGATGCTCGCGTGGCAACTGATCGCAGCCGTGGTGCGGCCCGATATGTTTCCGGATGTGTTGGCGGCGCTGGTTTTGGTCGGCGGACTGGCCGATCAGATGATGTTCGGCCCGATCCCCGATTCGCATACGCTGCTGTGGCTGGTTTCACTGCATTGGCGCGCTATGGGCGGTTCACTGATCGACGACGCTCCTGCGTTGGAATGGAGCTTCGCGTGAGCGCCACAATGTCCATCGCCGTCGGCCAATCTTCCAAGGCGCCGCAGCGCGTGTTGCCCGCCAAGGTGGTGCTGCTCAAAAACTTTCTCCCGCCGGCGGAAATTCCCTTCTTCGTGGAGCTGTCCCAGCGAGTTGGCGAGCTCGTGATCTTGCTCTCGACGCCGGTTGAGTCGAATCGCCGCTGGGCGCCCGAATGGGGGCAACTGGACGTTCGCGTGCAGCGTACGACCACATTCGGCGGAACGTGGCGGCATCGGGCCGGCTTCACCGACAAGACGCACTTGCACATTCCCTGGAACACGCTCCGGCTGCTGCGTTCCTTGCGTCCCGACGTGCTGGTGTCGTCCGAATTCGGCGCCCGCACCGCAATGTGCGCACTGCATCGGTCGCTGCACCCCAGCACCGCTCTGGTGCTGTGGGCGGCCCTGTCCGAACACACCGAAACCGGTCGCGGTTGGCCGCGGCGCGCCCTGCGCCACTGGCTGCGAAAACGGGTCGATCATTTCGCGGTCAACGGTCCCAGTGGCGAACGCTACTTGGCGAATTTGGGCGTGCCCAGCAGCCGGATGTCGCGCCTGCACTACACCATCTTGCCCGGTCTCTTCGACGTCAATGGCGTCGAGCGCCCCGCGCCGCAATCGCACCACCTGCTGTTCGTCGGTCAATTGGTCGAACGCAAGGGGGTGGCGGCGTTCTTGGAAACGCTGGCCCAGTGGTGTCGCAACCATCCACAGCAACGGGTGACATTTGACATCGCCGGCGCCGGACCCGAGGAGTCGCGGATTCGCGCTGTGCCGCTCCCTAACAACTTGTGCGTGGAAATGCTCGGCTACGCCACCTACGACGACCTGCCCGGCTGGTACGGCCGCAGCGGCATCTTGGTCTATCCCACGCTAGCCGACGAATGGGGGCTGGTGGTGCATGAAGGCATGCTAACCGGGCTGCCGGTGCTGGGAAGCATGTACAGCCAGGCGGTCGAGACGCTGGTAGCCGAAGGGAAGTCCGGCTGGGTCTATCGACCAGGAGCCCAGGGTGAGCTGTACGCGGCCATCGACCGCGCACTGTCGACGCCCGCGCAGCGCCTGGCCGCCATGCGACACGAGGCCCGCGCCGCAGTTGAGCACATCACCCCGCAATGGGCGGCCGATTGCCTGGTGCGGGCCCTGCGTCAGGCGTTGGCCAGTCGTCGCCGCGACCAAGGCTGGTTGGACAGGGAGGCGACGTCATGAGAATCCTCGCCTGCCACAACCACTATCAACATGCCGGCGGTGAAGACGCGGTGTTCGCCGACGAGTGCGCGCTGCTTACCGACCGAGGCCACACGGTCCTGCCGTACACGGTGCACAACGACGTCATCGACCAAATGAGCCGTTGGAGTGTGGCCTGGCGAAGCCTGTGGAACCCCACCACCGCCAACGAAGTGGGAGAATTGATCGACCGCGAACGGCCCGATGTGCTGCACTGCACCAATTCGTTTCCCTTGATTTCTCCTTCGGTCTACTATGCCGCCCGGCGGCGAGGACTGGCGGTTGTGCAGTCGCTGCACAATTACCGCTTGCTGTGTTGCAACGCCTTGCTCTTGCGCGACGGTCAGCCGTGTGAAAGTTGCCTTGACCGCAAGCTGGCGTGGCCCGGCATTCGACACGCCTGCTACCGCGATAGCCGCGCAGGGAGCGCCGTCGTGGCCGCCATTCAAGCGGCGCACCGCCTAGGGGGCGCCTGGACGCGGGCGGTCGATGTGCTCACCGCGTGCACCGACTACTCGCGCAACAAGTTCATCGCGGCGGGGTTGCCCGAGCAGCGGCTGGTGACTCGAACGAACTTCGTGTTTCCCGACCCAGGACCAGGCGACGGCAGCGGAAAATTCGCCCTGTTCGTGGGCCGGCTGTCCGCCGAGAAGGGAGTCGAGACCCTGCTCGAAGCCTGGCGGCACATGGCGCCGCAAATCCCGCTCAAAATTGTCGGCGACGGTCCACTGCAACCGGAAGTCCAACGGGCCGCTAACCAATTAGCCCAGGTCGAATGGCTGGGGCGCCTGCCTTCTGCCGAGGTCATTCGACTGGCCGGCGATGCGCGTTGCCTGGTGTTGCCTTCGATCTGCTACGAAAACGGCCCTAAGGCCATGCTCGAGGCTTACGCCAAGGGAACTCCGGTGATTGCCTCACGGTTGGGCGCCATGACGGAAAGCGTCGTCGAAGGCCGGACGGGACTATTGTTCGAGCCCCGCAGTGGCCGCGACCTGGCCGCGCAAGTCGAGCGGATCTGGCGGGACGACGCCTTGGAGGCCAGTCTGCGGCGCGGCGCACGCGCGGAATACGAATCGCGCTACTCGCCCGACGTGGCCTATCGCAACCTGATCGACTGTTATGAGCAGGCACTGCGTACCCGCGACGCCGACCCGCGCCGCCGACGCCTGGCGGCACAGCGGTCGCAGCCGCACGATGCTGCGGCCGTCGCGCCGCCAACGCCGCCGGCCCGCCGCCGCGAAATGGCCCAAGTGAACTAATTCCGAAACAGCACAAACCGGACCGCATACATCCGTAACGATTGACACAACATCTTGATGGACATCAACCCCAGACAACATTCATGAGCATCGCCATTATCACCGGATCCGCGGGCCTCGTCGGCTCAGAAGCGGCGCAGCACTTTGCCGAGCTAGGGCTCGACGTGGTGGGTATTGACAACGACATGCGGGCCAAGTTTTTCGGCGCCGAGGCCTCAACCCTCGTCAAACGCCAGGAGCTGCAAACCGGTCTGGGCAACCGCTACTGCCACGAAGAGCTCGACATCCGCGACGCTGCCGCCATGGATCGCTTGTTTCGCCAGTCCGGCGACGACGTCAAGTTGATCGTCCATACCGCGGCGCAACCATCGCACGACTGGGCCGCCCAAGACCCCGCCACCGACTTTAGCGTCAACGCCTTGGGTACGCTGAACCTGTTGGAGGCGACCCGCAAGCACTGCCCGGAAGCAGTCTTCATATTCACCTCAACCAATAAGGTCTACGGCGACCGGCCAAATGTTCTGCCCCTGGTCGAGCTCGACACGCGGTTCGAGATCGCGGCGGGCCATGCCTACGAAGACGGCATCGACGAATCCATGCCGATCGATCAGTGCCTGCATAGCGTGTTCGGCGCGTCGAAGGTGGCGGCCGACGTGATGGTGCAGGAGTACGGGCGGTACTTTAATATGCGCACCGCGTGCTTCCGTGGCGGCTGTCTGACGGGTCCCAACCATCAGGGGGCCAAGCTGCACGGCTTTTTGGCCTACCTGGTCAAGTGCGCCGTTACCGGAACGCCCTACACGGTGCTAGGCTACAACGGCAAACAGGTTCGGGACAACATTCATAGCGCCGATCTGATCGCGGCATTCGACCAGTTCTTCCGCGCACCGCGCACCGGCGAAGTGTACAATATCGGCGGCAGCCGCACGAGCAATTGCTCACTCTTGGAAGCGATCGAGATTTGCGAAGAGTTGACCGGTCGGCCGATGAGTTGGAGCTACTCGGAAGTAAATCGCACGGGCGACCACATCTGGTGGATCAGCGATGTGGGCAAGTTCTCACGGCATTACCCCGACTGGCAATTGACCTACGATATCCGCCGCATCCTGCGGGAAATCTATGAAGCCAACGTCGAGCGTTGGTTGGAGCCGGCGACGGGATGATCGACCGCGGACGATACAACGTGTTGGGCGTGAAGATCAACGCCGTGGATTACGCCGCGGCGGTCGAGCAAATTGCGCGCGCCGCCCACGACCGGCGCCCGCTTGCCGCCTCGGCCTTGGCCGTCCATGGCGTGATGACGGGCATGCAAGACCGTCAGCAACGCTTTCGACTCAACGAGTTGGACCTCGTCGTCCCCGACGGTCAGCCCGTCCGTTGGGCGTTAAATCTGATTCACGGCGCAAATCTCGCCGAGCGCGTGTATGGGCCCGAGTTAACCTTGCGGGTGTGCCAGCGGGCCGCGGCCGATGGGCTCCCCGTTTTCCTCTACGGCAGCACGCAACTGACGCTCGACCTGTTGCAGGCGAACCTCCGACAAAGATTCCCTCAACTTCAGATCGCCGGCGCACGGCCATCGGCGTTTCGACGGCTGGCGCACGATGAGCAAGGCGCCGTGTCCCGTTCGATCTTGGACTCCGGGGCGCAAATCACGCTGGTGGGGCTGGGCTGTCCACGTCAGGAGGTTTGGGCCTACGAGTTCCGCGAGGCGCTGTCGATGCCGATTCTTGCCGTCGGCGCCGCCTTTGACTTCCACGCCGGCACGCTGCCCCAGGCTCCACCCTGGATGCAGCGAAACGGCCTGGAATGGCTGTTTCGACTGATGCAGGAACCGACGCGGCTCTGGCGGCGGTACCTCCTCCTAAATCCCATGTATCTTGCGCTGTTCGGCCTCCAGTGGACCGGAATCTATGCCTTGGATCCGGCTGACGGCCAGGCGCCCAATGAACTTGTCTTGTACGGGTAAGGATATGCCAACCGCGACCATTGCAGACTCGTCCACTACGGCCGGGCAGCCGCGCGTCGCTGCGCCCGAGCAGCCCAAGCAGGTTCCCTTGATCGACCGTGTGTTTGAGGTCATTTTCAAGTTCACCCGTCCGCGGCGAATGCGCCGCTTGGCGCGGCTCTTGCACCCGACCGACGCCACGAAAGTGCTGGATGTCGGCGGTTCGACCTTGAATTGGAGCTATCTAAAGTCTGCGCCGCGGGTGACGTTGCTCAACATCCGCCCGGCGGAAAGCCTAGACGACTCGGGCCAGTTTGAGTTCGTTCTGGGCGACGGCTGCGCCCTGGAGTACGCCGACAAGTCGTTCGACCTGGCCTATTCCAACTCGGTCATCGAGCATCTGGGAAGTTGGGACAAACAGGTCCGCTTTGCCGCGGAATTGCGGCGCGCAGGCAAGCAAATCTGGATGCAGACGCCGGCCAAAGAATGTCCCATCGAGCCGCACTATCTCACGCCCTTCGTACACTGGTTGCCGCGCGAATGGCAGCGAAAAATCCTGCGCAACTGCAGCTTCTGGGGAATCGTGGAGCGGCCCAGCCAGGCGCAAGTGGACGAAATGGTCGACGAAGTTCGGCTGCTCAGCAAGCGCGAGGTCCGCGAGCTGTTCCCCGATTGCCAGATTCTAATCGAGTGGTTTCTCTGCTTTCCAAAATCGTACATTGCGGTCCGCAAGTGATTCGATGAGCGTAGTCCACGAACGTCGGCTAATCGAGCAAATCGCGGCCCTCCCCGGCCAGGCCGATGGCGCTGCGCCTACGCAGATGTCGCCGCCGCCGAACGTCAGCGTCGTCGTGCCGTGCTGCAATGAAGAAGAATCGTTGCCGCAACTGCTGGCGGCGCTGTCGCGGCTCGCCCAGCGGCATGGCGCACGCTACAACTTCGAGTTCGTACTGGTGGACGACGGCAGCCAAGACCGGACTGGGGAGATGCTGCAAGCGGCCCAGCGCGACAATGCCCGAATTCGCACCGTCCGGCACGACTGCAATCGCGGCATCGCGGCCGCGATTCAGTCCGGCGTTCGCGGCGCGGCGCATCCGGTCGTTTGCAGCCTGGACGCTGATTGCACGTACGATCCTGAACTGCTTGTATCGATGATTCCGATGTTGACGGACGATGTGGACCTGGTCACTGCGTCGCCCTATCACCCACTGGGTCGCGTGCACAACGTGCCCGCCTGGCGCCTGGCGTTGTCGCGGGGCGCTTCCCGCCTGTACCGGCTGCTGATGAAGCACAAATTGCACACCTACACCAGTTGCGTGCGGGTTTATCGCCGGGCTTCCATCATCGATTTGTCGCTGGAAAACGATGGTTTTTCCGGGGTGGCCGAACTACTGTGGAAAGTAGAACGGCAGGGGGGGCGGATCGTGGAATGTCCCGCAACGCTGGACGTGCGGCGCTACGGCCAGTCGAAAATCCGCTTGGTGCAAGTCATCTGGGGACATATCTGGCTGTTGGCCAAGGTGGCCTTGACCAGCCGGGTTGCAGTTTACCCTGACCGAACCCCAGTTCTGGCCGATGCGCCGCCGCGGCAATCCGCCCCTGCCTCCAGCTCCAGCTGACCGTCCCCACCACTCTCACTTCCAACCGGAGCGAATCTCGATGACGCGTGCTGAATTGCTTGCCGCCAAGCGGCTCCAGCTTCCTTCCGACCAGGACCACACCGGCCGCACTCTGGGCGACGAAGAGGTTTTGAACCTGGACCACGCGATTCGCAGCGGCACGTTGACCAGCACCAAAGGAAACTTCGTCAAAACGCTGGAACAACGCTTCGCCGCCTGGGTCGGCGTCAAGTCGGCCTTTGCCTGCGCCTCTGGCTCGGCGGCGGTTCACACCGCGGTCGCCGCAATCAATCCTGAACCAGGCGACGAGATCGTCACTACGTCGATCACCGACATGGGCGCGCTCACGGCCATCTTGTTCCAAGCGGCAGTCCCCGTTTTCGCCGACGTCGAGCCCGCTACCTGTAACGTGACCGCGGAGTCGATCGAGCGGGTGCTCAGCCCGCGAACCCGGGCGATCATCGTCACGCATCTGTTTGGCAACCCGTGCCGAATGACCGAGATCATGGACCTGGCCCGGCGGCGCAAGCTGCCGGTGATCGAAGACTGCGCCCAGGCCTTCGGAGCTAAGTACGGCGACCAAATGGTGGGCGCCATTGGCGACATCGGATGCTTCAGCTTGCAGCAAGGCAAGCACATCACAACCGGCGAAGGAGGGCTGGTTACCTCCAACGACTCGGCCCTCGCCCGGCACATGTTCCTATTCATCAACAAGGCCTGGGGCTATGGCGACTCGCAGCCGGACCACTACTTTTTGGCGCCAAACTACCGCATGAGCGAACTGCACGGGGCCGTGGCCGTCGCGCAACTTGAAAAACTAGAAGGGGTCATCGCTCGCCGCCGGGCCCTGGCGGATCGGCTGACGAACCGATTGGTGAACGTACCAGGAATCGCCACGCCGTTGGTGGCCCCCGGCGCCGTCCACACGTATTGGAAATACTGTCTGCAAGTGGACGGCAACGTGTTGCCGGGCGGCGCCGTAGCGCTGGGCAAGCAGCTCAAGGATCACGGGGTCACCTGCGCCCCGCGGTACATCCAAAAGCCGGCGTTTCAGTGCCAGATCTTCCAAGAGCAGCGAACGTTTGGCGGTAGCCGTTTTCCCTTCAGCGTGGCGCGTCCCGAAGCGGTCGATTATCGCCCGCAGCGCTTCCCCGGCACGTTCGCGGCCCTGGAAGGGGTCTTGGTCTTGCCCTGGAACGAACTGTATTCCAACGAGCACGTCGATGACATTGCCGAAGTCATCCGGGCCGGCGTCGATGCCTTGCTGAGCGGCGTCGCATAACAGAGCATGACAACTCCTACGAAAGTCACCATGAGCAGCCAGCGTCCCATTCGATTTGCCATGATTGGCGCGGGCGCCATTGCACAAAGTTACGCCCAAGCCTTCGCCGCCACGCCCTTGGCCGAACTGGCGGCAGTGGTCGATGTCCGGCTGGACGCCGCCGAGGACATCGCCCGCCGGTTTAATGCCCGTGCCTTGGATCGCTGGGAGACGGCACAGTCGGCCGTGGCGTTTGACGCGGCGATCATCTGCACGCCTCCCAACACCCACGGTCCGGTGAGCATTGGGTTGATGGAGCAGGGCGTGCACGTGTTGTGCGAGAAGCCGCTGGCCATCGACACCCGCACCGCCGCGCGGATGTTTGAGGCGGCCCAACGCGCGGGGGTGGTCCTGACCATGGCCTCCAAGTTTCGCTACACCGCCGATGTCGCCAAGGCCAAACAGTTGATCGATGCCGGCGCGATCGGCGATGTCCTCCAATTCGAAAACACCTTTGCCTCGCCGGTCGACATGTCGCAGCGTTGGAACAGCAATCCCACCGTCAGCGGCGGCGGAGTGCTGATCGACAATGGCACCCACTCGGTCGACATCCTGCGATACTTGCTGGGCCCGATCAGCGACGTTCAGGCGATGGCGCTGCCCCGCCTGCAGCCGCTCGACGTGGAAGACGCGACCGTGCTGTTCGCCCGCACCCACGCCGGCATCGGCGCCAAACTCGACTTGTCGTGGAGCCTGGCCAAAGAAGAGCCATACTATGTGCGCGTGTACGGCACGGAAGGAACGCTGTTGGTCGGCTGGAAGGAAGCCAAATATCGCCCGCGCGGCCAGGCCGACTGGACGGCGTTCGGCACGGGATACAACAAGGTGCAGGCGTTTACGGCACAGCTCGAAAACTTTGCCAGCGCGCTGCGCGGACGAGAACCGCTGCGGGTCACGCCCCGCGATGCAATGGCCAGCGTCGAGGTGATCGAAGCCGCCTACAATTCCCTGGAAGACATGCAGTGGCGGCCGGTCCGGTCGGTTTCGCAATCGGCACACCACGAGATTCCAGTCATGCTGGCGCCCAAAGGATCGTCGTGAACGTCCGCGTGCATCCCACGGCAATCGTTGAGCCCGGCGTCCAGTTGGGGGCCGGGACTGCCGTCTGGGACAACGTCCATATTCGACGAGATGCCCGCCTGGGCGAGGAGTGCATCGTCGGCGGCAAGACGTATATCGCCTACGAGGTGCAAATCGGCAACCGGGTGAAGATCAACTCGTTTGTCTACATCTGCAATGCCGTGACGATCGAAGACGGTGTGATGATCAGCGCCGGCGTCATCTTCACCAACGACCGCTTTCCCCGGGCCACGACCAGCGACTTGCTCACGTTGCGCCCTTCGGACCCAGACGAAGCAACGCTGCCCACTCGGGTTGGTCAGGGCGCCACGATCGGGGCCGGCAGCATCGTCGGTTGCGGCCTGGAGATTGGCCGGTTCGCGATGGTTGGCATGGGTTCGGTGATCACCCGCAGTGTTCCCGAATTTCATCTGGTGCTGGGCCAGCCGGCTCGAAGCGTAGGGGCCGTGTGTCGTTGCGGCCAGGTCTTGACTCGCTTCGACCAGTCGCCGCCAACGTCAGCACCGCGGACGTGCAAGTGTGCGGCGTGCGGATTGCAGTACGTCGTACACGACAAGGATGTTCGAGAGGCGGCGCCCCCCTCGCCCTGTGCCATTCCCGCTCGCGGCCACGCGCAAAGGCCCTGATCATGGAAGGACAAGGCCGCCGATTCGGTGTGGTGGGGGGCGGGCTTCTGGGCCTGACACTGGCCTTGCGCCTGGCGCAGCGCGGCTGGCGCGTGACACTGTTCGAGGCGGCCGATCATGTCGGGGGCTTGGCCGACGCCTGGCAATTGGGCGACGTAACCTGGGACCGGCACTACCACGTGACGCTCCTCTCGGATCGCTTTTTGCGCGGCCTGCTGGCCGAGTTGGGCCTGGAACAGCAGATGCGTTGGGT
>CAYWTU010000033.1:0-8261 GCA_964461275.1 uncultured Pirellulales bacterium
GTTCGGCGACGACGATGATCGGCCCGTGCCGAACAGTCCAGAACCCGGCGGCCGCTAGCCGCCGTTGCAAGCCTGCGCCGAAGTGGCGGCGTCTCTGCGGCATGAATGGGGCCATGGTGCCGCGTTATCCGCGCGCTCGGCAGGTACGCCGTTCCAAGCGCGGTCGATGTTAAACCGCCACACGGCGTGTACCGCAACAGCACCGCCGGGCTTTTGCTTGTGGCGAAACGGCAACGGCGGTCGCCGCGATGCGACGCCCCCGGGGCGGCGGTTCGTGAAAACTCACTCGCCGCCCGGTCCGCGCGCAAGAATAACGCCGGACTTTGATTCCTTGCCTGTATTACGCTGGAATCGAGCTATAGTTCGTTCTGGTGGCGGAAAGATTCCGCCGCCGCGCCCTGGGGCGCGCCGCAACGCCGGTCTCGTCACCTTTGGGAGTTCGCTCCCGCCGGTTTTGGTGAACCCAAGGCGCTGGTCCTGCGTAACTGAATCCATCGGATTTGCGCGCCAGGACCAGTGGATCGGTCCCTCGCTCCCCGCGATACGCGGCATCACGCCGCATCTCTCCCCGCGCGTTGTTCAGTCCACTTTTCGTTCGTCGTCGACTTGCGGCACACCGCCTGCGCTTGTCGAGCGTCGTGCCTGCACGCCGTTCGACAGGCGCCTGCGTTCCCGCTAAGTTGACGCCCACCTCACGTAGATGGTTTGCGCCTTACCCGGCGCGCCGTCGCGCGGAGACAGGACCATGGGTTCACGCCGCAATGACCGCCCGCGAAGCCGCTTGCGCTTCTTGCGTGGACGCGTGCAGGGAGAGGGCGCCGCCCCGCGCCGTCCCGTGAACTTGCGCTACGAAGCGCTCGAGCAGCGCGCCATGATGAGCGTCAACCCCACGGCCGCCCACGTGGCGCCAACGTGGTTTGAAACCTTGGGCGCGCCTGCAACCCAAGGGGGTGGTTTCGGCGTCGAAAGCCTCGGCGGCAACGGCGGCACAAGCGGCGACACCCAGCAGTGGATTGTCCGTTTCGACGCGACCTTGGCGGCCGAGCTTACCGGCGTGGCCCAGAGCACCGTGCTGCTGACGGGCGGCGTGAATTACGAAATCATCGCTGGGCTGGGGATGACCGGGCAGATATTGCTCCGCACCACCGGCGCCGACACCAACACGGTCGAGCGTTGGCTGGCGGCCAACGACAAGATCACCAACTTTGAACAGGACCAGGTGCGCGTCTTTCAAGCCCTGCCCAACGACACCTCGTTCGGCTCGCTATGGGGTTTGAACAATACGGGCCAAAGCGGCGGCCGGGCCGACGCCGACATCGACGCTCCCGAGGCCTGGAACATCACCACCGGTTCTTCCAGCGTGGTGGTCGGCGTGATCGACACCGGGGTCGACTACACCCACCCCGATTTGCAAGCCAACATCTGGCGCAACCCGGGCGAAGTGGCCGGCAACGGCGTGGACGACGACGGCAACGGCTTTGTCGACGACCTGCACGGCTACGACTTCGCCAACAATGACGCCACGCCGATGGACGACAACGGCCACGGCACGCACGTGGCCGGCACCATTGGCGGCCGCGGCAACAACGGCGCGGGCGTGACGGGCGTGAACTGGAACACCTCGATCATGGCGCTGAAGTTCCTGGGGGCCAACGGCAGCGGCTCAACGTCCAACGCCGTGCGGGCCGTGAACTACGCCACCATGATGAGCAATGTGTACGACGTCAACGTCCGCGTCTTGAACAACAGTTGGGGCGGCGGCGGCTACAGTCAGGCTTTGTCCGACGCCATCGTGGCCAGCAACAACGCTGGCATCCTGTTCGTGGCGGCGGCAGGGAACGAAACGGCCAACACCGACTCGACTCCGCACTATCCCTCGAACTACACGGCCGCCAACATCATCTCGGTGGCCTCGACCGACCGCAACGACAACCTCTCCAGCTTCAGCAACTACGGGGCGACGACGGTCGATTTGGCGGCGCCCGGCTCGAGCATCTACAGCACCGTCAACGGCGGCGGCTACGCCACGTACTCGGGCACCAGCATGGCCGCGCCGCACGTCGCCGGAGTGGCCGCCTTGGCCTGGGCGTACAACCCCAACGCCACGGTCGCCCAAGTCAAACAGGCGATCCTAGGGGGCGTCGATCAGGTGGCGGCGCTGGGGGGCAAGGTGGTCACGGGCGGACGACTCAACGCCTACAACACCTTGCAGCTTTTGGGCGCTTCCGGCGGCAATCAAACGCCCGTCGTCGGATCCTTCAACGCCTCGCCCTCGGCGGTCACCGCCGGGCAAACGGTCACCCTGGCGGCCAGCGGCGTGACCGACGCCAACGGCACGGTGACGGCCGTCGCCTTTTACCGCGACGCCAACGCCAACGGGGCCTGGGACAGCTCGGACACGCTGCTGGGTACGGTGAACAACCCGGTGGGGGGCGCTGCCTCGCTGTCGTGGAATACGGCGGGGTTGGCCGCCGGCACGCACACGCTGTTTGCCCGCGGGCAGGACAACAGCGGCGCCTGGGGCTATGCCGCCAGCGCCTCCCTTTCGGTCGTCCCGACCGACGATCACGGCAATAGCTCCGGCGCCGCCACGGCCTTAACCTTGGGCGTGACTGCCAACGGCCTGATCGGCACATCGGGCGACGTTGACTGGTTCCGTGTCGATGTCACGGCCGGCCGGACCTATACGTTTCAGACCACGCTGGCCGGCCTGTCCGATTCGGTGCTGTCGTTGTACGGCAGCGACGGCGCCAGCCTGCTCACCAGCAACGACGACTACGGCAATTCGCTCGCCTCGCGGATCGACTGGACCGCCAGCCAAACCGGCTCCGTCTACCTGGCGGTTCGCGGCTACTCGAGCGGCATGACCGGAGCGTACACGTTGTCCGCGGCCTCGGCCACGTTCGTCTACGCCGGCGACACGCTGACCGTTTACGGCACGACCGGACAGGACCAGGTGCAGTTTCGCGCCGGCACGACCAATACGCTGGTGTTCAACGGCCAGTCGGTCTCCTTGAACCCGGCCACAACACGGACGATCAACTATGTCGGCGGCGGTGGGGGCGACCTGCTGACGCTCAGCAGCGGCTCGGCCCAGGAAGACGTGACGCTGCAACCCGACGCCGGCCAGATGCGTTCCAACAGCTACACGTTCAACTACAGCGGCGTGGGGAACGTGACGGTCTATGGCGGCGCTGGCGACCGGGCATTTCTCTACGATTCGGCCGGAAACGACTCGCTGGTGACCACGCCCGACTACACGCTCCTGACCGGCGCCGGATTCCGCGTTTACACTCAGGGATTCAGTCAGGTCGAAACGCGGGCCACCGCCGGCGGCACGGACGTGGCCAGCATGTACGACGGGGCCGGCAACGACACGTTCACCGGCGGGCCCACATCGAGCCGCCTGACGACCGCGACGGGCACGTCCTATGTGCAGGGCTTCGACCAGGTGTATGCCTTCGCCAGCGGCGGCAACGACACGGCCAGCCTGACCGGCTCCAGCGGCGACGACACGTTCATCGCCACGCCTGAGTACAGCCACCTGATGGGTTCCGGCTATCTGGTCTACAACCAAGGCTTCGACACCCGCAGCGTCAACGTCACGCAAGGCGGCTACGACACCGCCATCCAATTCGACTCGGCCGGCAACGACACGTTGACGCTCAACCAAGGCAGCAGCAGCTTCGGCAGCGCGACGTTCACCATCACCACGCAGGGAATGGACCGCGTGTTCACCACCTGCGGTAACGGCGGCAACGACGTCGCCACGCAGTACGACTCGGCCGGAGACGACACGCTCTTGGCCACGCCGTTGTACAGCCACCTGTGGAGCACGAACTACCTGTTCTACACGCAAGGATTCGACCGGCTGAACACTTACGCTACCGCGGGCGGCAACGACACCATGACGTTGTACGACTCGGCCGGAGACGACACACTGACCGCGTCGCCCACGCAGGTCGAGCAGTCGGGCGCCGGTTACGTGCTCTTCGTGCAGGGCTTCGACCGGATGTTCTTCAACGGCGGCGGCGGCCACGACGTCGCCACCTTGTACGACTCGGCCGCCGACGATTCGTTCATCGGAACTGCGACCCAAAGCGTTTTGTTCAATAGCAACTACTCGCTGAACGCGGTGGGCTACGACCGCGTGAACGTCTATGCCTCGTCGGGGGGCAACGATGTTGCTCGACTCATCGACACTGATGGCGCCGATGCCCTGTACGCCGAGGGCGACATGGCCCAAATCTCCGGCGCCGGATACCTCATCTGCGTCGAGCAGTTCGACCGCGTCGGGGCCGAAGGGACCAACGGCGGCAGCAACACCCGCGAGCTGCACGCCGTCGATTACGCGCTCGAACAATCGGGCACGTGGCTGTAGGCCGTCCGCTAACCGCCCGGCTACTGTGCGAATGTCGGCGGGACGAGCGTGGGCTGATACGCGTAACGCTTGATCGCCAGCTTGACCGTGCCGTTGGCCCCCGGCGCCAAGCGCACTCGCAGCCGTCGGCCACGGACCGGCGCCGGCGACCCCTGAGCAATCGTCGCCGACTGGATTTCATGTTCGCCGTAGACGCCGCCTTGCACGATCACCTCCCGCGGCTCGGACCGATGCAAGTTCACCAGCCGCAAAAGTAGTCCGTCCCAAGCCTGATTCTCGACAAGCGCGGCCACATCGTCAGGCAGACCGGCTCGGTGATTTCGAGGATCAAAGTAGCGCACCGCCGCGTGAATGGGACCGGCGGTGTGGCCGGGATAGACGCCGCCCATCGTCCACCGCACCAGCGACGACACCTGCGCCGGACTGAGCACAAGCGGGTCGTCGGCCAAGCGGGTCTGCGGCGTCGTCCGGTCGGCGTGCATGGCGGCCAGCCGGTCGTGAAGTCGCATGATGTCGCGCTGAAATGCCTCCGCCGCCTGCTGAGCTTCCGGGGCATCGGCCATGTCACCCAAGGTCCCTGTCGTCCAATAGCGTGTTTCCGTCTCACCGTGTCGGTAGGGCTCGGGGGTGAAGTGATACCAGCCGTGGTCGCCGTACATGTGGGGATACACCGTTTGGCCATTTTGCGTTTTCGCTTGAGCGTTGACGGCTGCGATCTGCTCTTGCCAAGCCCGAGCGTATATCGCGTCGCCGGTGAGCAAAGTAGCGTTGCCGAATCCGACCAAGGCCAAATGATGCGTATTGCGATGTGCCGTCTCGCCGGTCTGCGGCACGGTCACGCTAAAGCTCCAGCCGTACACGCCGCCGTACCATTTTCCGCCCGCGGCGCTGCCGAGCTTGCCGTCGAGCCCGACGTTCGTCGGGATGATGCCGTTGTTCTGCTGCATCCGCTGGCGCCAGGCGTCAACGTATTCCACAACCCAGCGACGATACGCCTCGTCGCCGGTCAGCGCGTAGGCATAAAACGCCAGCGACGTGGCGCAGAGATTCTGAGGATGGTCGCCCACCACGTCGTTGTAGTCGCGGAAGTGGGCCAGCATCTCTTCGTAGTTGCGTTCGCCGTGCAACAGCTTGAAAGGCGTGGTGTCGATTGGGTCGCCCGCCCAATCCAGCGCCGTCGCCCGGCGCAGCAGGGGCCCGCGGCTGCCGTTGAACAAGCTGCGGATGAGTTTTTGTCCACGGTCGTAATTCGCGGCCAGCGGATCGGCACCGGTGTAGAAGTTGGCGAACCGCTCGAGCCGCTCGCGGTATTTCGCGTCGTCGGGCGCCGCCAAACCGGCAAAGAGAAACGCGGTGATTCCTTCGCCGTGGTGCACCCAGTCGAACATCACCGGGAACTCGCGCCAGTACATCCCCTCTCGGGCGAACTCAACGTCGGTCGTCCGGGCGGCCGTGTATTGGTCCAAATGTCCTTCCCAGGCGCGTTGATAGCGATCTAGCACCAATGGTCCGCCACCGAGCGCATAGAGCAGCGGCCAATCGGCCACACACTCGATCGCGTCGTCGGGGCCGTCGTCGCCGCCCCACCGCTCAATGCATTGCAGCCAACCGCGGTCGTCAAAATAGCGCCCATAGAATTCCTCGCAGGCGGCGGCGCTGTCCGCCAGCAGTTGCCGCTGGAGTACCGCCCAAGTGGGCGGCTGAGCTGCCTCGCATTGTGGCAGCGCGACGACCGGCATGTCCTCTGCACGCCCCGGGCGGCTCCCGCTTGCACAGGCAATCAGCAGTGCGAAAACCATCTTACGGTTCATGGCGCCGGCTCCTGAGCCAATCGCGCCAGTGCCGTCCGGATCGACTCGGGCATCGCCGTCGGTCGCCGCGAATGTCGATCGACAAACACGTGTACGAACCATCCCGTGGCCGCCGCCGCGTCGGCGCCGTGCCGAAACAGGCCAATCTCGTAACGGACGCTAGAAGCGCCCAACCGCGAGACGCGCAGGCCGGCGTCGATCGCTTCCGGAAAACTCAGCGCCTGGTCATAACGGCAATGGCGTTCCACGCACAGGCCGATCGTTTCGCCGTGGTGAATGTCGAGCCCGCCGGCGGAGATGAGATATTGGTTGATGACCGTGTCAAAATAGGAGTAGTACACCACGTTGTTGACGTGGCCGTAGACGTCGTTGTCCATCCAACGGGTAGGGATGGCCAGGAAGTGGGCGAACTCGCGGCGGGTCGGCGGTGTCTGGTCGGGCATGATGGCTGGCGGACGTAGGGCGGAAATTCGGCAAAACGGAAGTGGCGCAGTATAACTGCCCGAGGCCCAACTCTCCTTCGCCCTCTGGGAGAGGGCGGGTGTGAGGGGAGTACCGTCAGCGACGTTGCCGACTCCCGTAGGTCAGGTACTCCCACCATTTGGAAGCTAGTGCGACGGCATCGGCATTGTAGCGGCACGGCGCGAGCCGTCCGGTGGTTTGTCGGTCTGGTTGTTCGACCGGAGGGCTTGCGCCCTTCCGCTCCTTTGTGAATGCCGTCGTGTTAGCTTCAAAGGGGTTGTCAGGTACTCCGTACCTGACAACAAGAACGCTAGGGAAACCACGACAATTTCGTTCCTGTTCGACCGACGAATGGAAACCTCCATCGAACCCCCAGGACCACCCCCATGGCCGCCCCGCAGCTCTCCGTCGTTTCCAGCGCCTGCCCCCTGGATTGCCCCGACACGTGCAGCCTGAACGTGACCATCGACGCCGGCCGCGTCGTTAAGCTCGACGGCAGCAACGTCAACCCGATAACCGACGGTTACATGTGCGGCAAAGTGCGGCACTTCGCCGATGTGGTTTACGGACCCGAGCGGCTGCAATTCCCCGCCCTGCGCAGCGGCCCGAAGGGTACTGCCCAATTTCGCCGAGTCACCTGGGACGAAGCGCTCGAGGCCATCGTGCAGCGGTTCCAGGAAGCGCGCTCCCGGCACGGCGGCGAGGCGATCTTGCCCTTGTGTTACGGCGGCTCCAATGGCTGGCTGACGCACAACAACATTGACGCACGGCTGTTCCGCCGCCTGGGCGCGTCGCAACTGGCCCGTACGCTGTGCGCCGCCGCCACCGCCGCTGCGTCCACCGGGCTCTACGGCAAAATGCCCGGAGCCGCCTACGAAGATTTTCCGCTGGCAAAACTTATCATCGTCTGGGGATGCAACCCAGCGGTTTCAGGGATTCACCTGATGTCGTTCTTGCGCCAGGCACAGAAGAACGGCGCCAAGCTGGTGGTCGTCGATCCACGGCAAACGCCCGTGGCGCGGCAGGCCGATCTGCATTTGGCGCTGCGCCCGGGAACCGACTTGCCCGTGGCCTTGTCCGTCATCAACGGCCTATTTCAGTCGGGACGCGCCGACACCTCGTTTCTCCGTCATCACGCCGTCCGTTGGGAAACGCTGCGCGAGCGGGCCGCGGCCTGGAGTTTTTCGCGGGCGGCCGACGTCGCCGGCGTTTCGGCCGACGTGATCGCCGAGCTAACCGATTGGTACGCGACGGCCAATCCTGCGCTGGTTCGCTGCGGCTGGGGGATCGAGCGGAGTCGGCACGGCGGTTCGGCCGTGGCGTCCGTATTGGCGCTGCCCGCGGTGGCGGGCAAGTTCGGCGTTCGCGGCGGCGGGTTCACCATGAGCAACTCGTTTGCTTGGGACGTCGACCCTACCGCCGCGGCCAGGGCTCCGCAGCCGCCCACGCGGGTGATCAACATGAACCGCGTGGGCGAAGCGCTCGCCCCCAACTTTGCGCCGCCCATCAAGGCGCTGTTCGTATACAACTGCAATCCGCTGGCCACGCTCCCGGCACAGAACAAAGTTCGCGCGGGACTTGAGCGCGAAGACCTGTTCACGGTGGTC
>CAYWTU010000033.1:8271-13403 GCA_964461275.1 uncultured Pirellulales bacterium
ATGACCGACACGGCGCGGTACGCCGACGTCCTCTTGCCCGCCACAACGTTTCTGGAGCACGCCGACTTGCGCCGCAGCTACGGTACTTACTTGGCGCAGCTCGCCCTTCCCGTGATCGAACCGGTCGGCGAGGCCCGGCCCAACCACTGGCTATTCGCCGAGCTGTGCCGGCGGCTTGGCGTGGCACAACCAGGCGATCCTGAGACGCCCCAGGAACTCTTGGCCGCCATGCTGGAATCGTCGTCCGATGGGCCGCGTTTGGCCGAGGCATTCAACCAGACCGGCTGCGCCGTCCCCAGCACCGGGCCGCGACCGGTGCAGTTCGTCGATGTATTTCCCAAGACGCCCGACGGCAAGATCGACCTCTGTCCCGAGCGGTTGGATCGAGAGGCGCCCTTGGGCATGTACGGTTACTCCGCCGATCCGGCAACCGAGAAGTATCCGCTGGCGCTGATTTCGCCGAGCACGTCGGAAGCCATCTCGTCGACGCTGTATCAACTGGTCCGCGAACACGTGCCACTAGAGATGCATCCAGACGACGCCCGGCATCGCGGCCTGGCCGACGGCGACTCGGTGCGGGTGTTTAACGATCTGGGCGAGGTTCGCTGCGCGGTGAAACTCACGCCGCACGTCCGGCCGGGCGTGGTCGTGTTGCCAAAAGGACTGTGGTCGCAACACACGCACAATGGCCAAACGGCCAACGCCCTTTCGCCCGACACGCTAACCGACCTGGGGGCCGGCGCCTGCTTCAACGACGCGCGGGTTCAGGTGGCGCAGGCCACTTGAACGGGCCGTGCAGCGCGGCCCTTCATCCAGGAACTACCTCTCGCCCCACCGCACAATCGCGTCCTCTGTCACGCATTCCAGCGGCGTGTAGCGCGGGTGGCGAGATTCCTTGTAGGGGTCATTGCGGGCCGCATTGTAGCAGGCGATCAGGCTCCAGCGTGGATTGGACGAGCGATTCTGGTCCGAACGGTGTAGAAGATTGCAGTGAAAAAACAGAACATCGCCCGGCTCCGCCTCGACGTATACCAGCTCCAACCGCTCGAGCGCGGCGCTCACGCGCTCCATGTCGGCGCCGGTTTGCTCGCCGGTCTTGACGTGCTCCACGCGCCCCATTTCATGCGAGCCGCGGAGCACTTGCAGGCAGCCATTCTCGCGCGTGGCATGATCGACGGCGATCAAGCAGCTCACCAACTGCGGAAACAAACAGCCGTTGTGATACCAGTAGCCGTAGTCCTGATGCCATTCCCAGGCCCCGCCGACCTTCGGCTCTTTGAGCATCATCTTGGTATGCCAGTGGTACACCTCGCCGCCCAAGAGCTGCTCGGCCCGGCGGACCAGCCGCGGCGAACGGGAGAATTGGCTGTACAGGCTGTCACCCGCTTCGTTCCACAGCGCCAGCCGCGTGCGGGCGCCGCTGGCGTCCAGCCGGTCGTAGGCCGACGCCTGCAAGGCCGGATCGCGGCGGGCGTAGTCCAAGAGAATCCGCATCTCCTGGGGTGAGAACAGCGACCGCCACAGGCAATAGCCGTCCTGGCGGTACTGCTGGAGTTGCTCGGCATTGAACGAGTTTGCGGACATGGCGATGGCCACTGGACTACTCGCCGAACACAGCCGGCGTCACGCCGCCGATTTCAAAAACGCCTCGATCCGGTCGAACCCACCGCGGAGCGTGTCCAGATCCGTGGCGAACGAGATTCTCGCGTAACCTTCGGCTCCGAACGCCGAACCCATCACCGTCGCCACGTTCTGCTGATTCAAAAGTTCCAGACACCATTGGGACGAGTTATCCACCTGCACGCCGCCGTACGTGCGCCCCAAGTGCGGCTGGATGTTGATAAAGGCGTAAAACGCACCCCCCGCGTCGGGGGCGCTAAGGCCCGGTATCGACGCGATCCGCTGCATGACGAAGTCGCGCCGCTGGCGGAACGCGGCCAGCATTTCCTCGACGCATTGCTGTGGGCCTTCCAGCGCCGCCAAGGCCGCGTACTGGCTGATGCTGGCCGGGTTCGACGTTTCCTGGCTTTGCAAATCGGCCATCGCCTGCGCCACGTTGGCCGGCGACAGCGTCCAGCCGATCCGCCAGCCGGTCATGGCGTATGTCTTGCTCACGCCGTTGACCACAATCGTCCGCTCGGCCAATCCCGGCCGTACGGTGGGGAAACTGGACAAACGATGGTTGCCGTAAATTAGTCGGTCGTAAATTTCGTCGGCCACAACGGTCAAATTGTGCTCCAACACCACATCGGCCAGGGCCCCCAGTTGCTCGGGCGAGTAGAGCGTGCCTGTGGGGTTCGACGGCGAGCACAATAGCAGCGTCTTGGTGCGGGGCGTAATGGCCGATCGCAATTGCGCCGGCGAGAGCAAAAAGTTGTCTTCCTGCCGCGTGGGAATAATCACCGGCACGCCGCTGGCCAGTTTCACCAGTTCCGCGTAGCTGACCCAATAGGGCGCGGGAATAATGACCTCGTCGCCCGGGTCGCAAAGCACCGTGAAAATGTTGTGTAGTGAGTGTTTGGCGCCGCAGCTTATCACGACTTGGTTCGCGCCGTACTCCAGGCCATGCGCCTCCTTGTAGCGGCGGGCGATGGCCTGCTTGAGTTCGGGAATCCCGCTGGCCACGGTGTAGTGGGTGTGTCCGGCCTGCATGGCGGCCACGGCCGCCTGGCAGATGTGTTGCGGCGTGGTGAAGTCGGGCTCGCCAACGCTGAAGTCGTAGACCGTTTTGCCGGCGGCCTTGAGCTGTTTGGCCTTGGCGGCCATGGCCAACGTGGCGGAGGGTTCCAGGGCTTGAATAACGCGGGAAATGGTGGGTGGCATTTTTTCAGGCGAGGCGAGTGTCCTGTGACTTTTCAACCAGACCATCTTAGAACTGCCGGGGTTCGGCTCCAAGTCGTCCAGATGGAATTACGCATTTCACTGAAATTCGCGGGCGGTCTGCCCACTTACCCCTCCGGTTCCGGTTCGGCCGGTTGGTCCAGGTGTGGATTGAACGACCGCAGCAGCTTCCGTCCCTTGTGGATGTAATACGCCTCGGTCGGCCCCAACGGCCGCCGCGTGTGTCCCGCCGGGTACCATTCCAAGCGCAACCGGTCGGCCACCACCGCCCCCGTGTTTCCGCCGCGCGAAGCTGCGGCCACGAACACTTCGTCGTGGAAAAAACGTCCCACTTTGACCAGTTCAGGCGCGTCGTAGCCGGCCGCGATCAAGCGGCACTGCACATCGTCCCAACGATCCAGGACGTCGTGCGGCAGGTTGTCGGCCGGCAGTTCTTGAATCTCGGGATGCTCGGCGTGCCAACCCGCGTAGGCGGCGTAGATGTCCCCGGGCGGCAAATCGGCCAAGTCGGCTCGCAGCGCGTGGGTCAGCGGGCCCGCGATGCCGACGTTCGAAAAATAGCCGTGCGGCACTGCATATTGATAGCGGAACAGGTAGCTCTCCACTTCGTCCGGATAGCCGGGCCAGAACAAACGACGCGTGTCGACCAATTCGATTGCCTGCGGCGCCAGGCCGTATTGCTCCGGGCGAGCCAACCAGGCCGCCAATTCGCCTTCGGCTCGTGCGGCGTCGCTGCGGTATGGCTCGGGCACGCGTTGCGAGGCGCCTAAGGCCCTGAGGTGCGCCAGTGCCGCGCTGCGAACGACTGGCTGAGCCGCCATCGCCACCAAGGCTTCCACGCCGGCGTCGTCGCCCAACTTGGCCAATGCCGCAGCCGCCTCGGTCCGCAGTCGGCGATGCGGTAAATGGAGCGCCTGATGCAGGCGGGGAATCGCCGATTCGTCGCCAATGAGCGCCAACGCCGCGCACAGCGCCACCAGCAGCGCCACCCCTTCGTCCACGCGGCGATGGACAACCTCGGGCGGCTCGTCCGTGGGAGGCTTTTCGGCCAGCATTTGCAGACGTTGCGTGACCGCGCCGCAGAGCGTCCCGAGCGACGCCGCCCGGGCAGCCGCCGGGTGCGGCGCCAGGATGCCGCGTTGCGTCCAATAATTCGCCAAATCGAGGACCACCGCGGCCGTGGCTGGCTTGTCGATGGCGTCGAGCAGCCGAGGAAAAATCAAACTGGGGTCTTCCGGCGGTTTTTGAAAAAGCATCGCACAGGCCAGCGCGCAGTCGAGCGGGGTCGCTGGTGGGTCGTCGATCAACAGTTGCACCAAATGCTCCAGCGCTTCAGGTCGCCCGGATTGAGCCAGGATAGCCAGCAGGGCGTGGCGCGGCGAGCAATGAGGCCCTAGGGCGGAATACAGATCGGCGATCTGTCGGCAGAGTTGCCGTAAGATGGCGCCCTGCCGAGGCGGCGCCAGGGGGCCCTTGGGCTGCTGCGAGGCTTTGAGCAACGGAAACAGGGCTGGGCCCCACAGGGGATCGTCGGCCGGAACCTGAGGCGGTCCAGCGGGTTCTCCAGCGGCCAGTCCAGCAAGGCGATGCAGGGCCTCCTCGAATTGCAGGTTGGATGCGACGGCCAACTGGCCAGCCGCGGCACGGACCTGCGCCCGCCGGTCGCCGGGAAGCGTTGCGTATTGCGACAATTGGCTGAAAAAGTCGTTCATTTCGTGCGCTGCGTGGCAACGGCGTGTGGGCCCAAAGCGGGCCCTGGCGGACCTCCATTCGACAGTTGCATCATACTCACCGGCGCCCCGCTTTGGCGATTGGCGCAGCGCTGAAACGATCGCCAAATGTCGCCGGCCGGCGATGCCCCTGGATGCCGCGCGGCATCCCGGATCGACCTCGTCCGTGCCCTTGGAGGCCCCTTGACAAAACTCGTCTTGACGTCAACGCGGCGTTCTTGCTCCAATCCCCGCGGCTGGACACGACATTGGCGTGTCACGGTCGAGCTTGTCCCACAGCCGGGCGCCGGTGGAACAAGTTCTGCAATTGCATTGCGGCGCCCTTTTTTTGTGAGGAGCCACGGAGATGGCAGCTGCTAAGAAGGGTGGCAAGAAGGCCCCGGCTAAGAAGGCCGCCAAGCGTTCGCCCAAGGCCAAGAAGAGCCCGGCCAAGAAGTAGGGCCACGCGCGTGCCGCTCGTCCACTCGACGCGCGGACTTTGACTACGACGAGACAGGCCGGCCGGCGCCCTACACGGCGCCGGCCGGCCTATTCTTTTCTTCCACGCCCGACAACGGCCGC
>CAYWTU010000034.1:0-13364 GCA_964461275.1 uncultured Pirellulales bacterium
CCAAGGCCGAGGGATTGGCGGACTGGGTCGCGCGCGGCGGTGGCGTGACTCAACCGCGCACCGGCAGGCAGATGCCGCCTGGGCTGCCCCTCGAGGGCGATCTCGACCGCCTCGGCGACGACGACCGCCGGCAGGCGCTGGTCGATTGGCTGGTGGGGGCCGACAATCCGTTCTTCGCCGCGGCCCACGTCAACCGCCTCTGGGGGCAACTGCTGGGGCGCGGCATCGTGGAACCGGTGGATGACTTCCGGGCCAGCAACCCTCCGTCGAATGCTCCGCTGCTCGAGGCCTTGGCCAAGGATTTCGTCGCCCACGGCTACGACCAGAAACACGCCCTACGGACGATTCTTAACAGCCGCACCTATCAGCTTAGTTCGCGGACCAATCCGCTCAACAAGAACGACGTCAAGTATTTCTCCCATGCCCGTACGCGGCTGCTCTCGGCCGAACAACTTTTGGACGCCATCTGCCGCGTCACCGACGTCGAGGAAAAATTCGCCGGTCTGCCCGGCGGGACTCGAGCCACGCAACTGCCCAGCCCGGACGTAAACCACTATTTTCTCAAGGTCTTCGGCCAGCCGGCCCGCGAGATGGCTTGCCAGTGCGAGCGGTCGAGCGAATCGAACCTGTCGCAGGCGCTGCAGATGATCAACGGCCCGTTGATTCACGAAAAGTTGCGTCACGAGCAGAATCGGATGCGTAAGCTGGCCGCCGCCGGCAAGAACGACGACGAAATTGTGACCGAGCTGTATCTGGCCGCGTTCTGCCGCACGCCTAGCGAAGGCGAACTTTCGGCCGCTCGCAAGCATATGTCGGCACAGACCGACCGCCTGCAAGGGCTCGAGGACGTTTGCTGGGCCGTGCTGAACGCCAAGGAGTTTTTGTTTCAGCATTGAGCGGGAGCGGCCGTATGCGACTTCGGGTGACCGCGTCGCATCGCCAAACCGCGCGTTGACGTAGGGTGCCGTTGAACGGCGTAAGACGCGGAGCAACACCGTAAGGCGCATTCGCCGCGAGACGCGCCGTTTGCCGAGGTGCCGATATGAGACTAAGGATTCCTCTGCTCTCATCCTTGCTCGCGTTCACTGGGGTCGTGGGCTGTCAGCCTGCTCCTTCCTCAGAGTCGTTGCCCATCTCGGAATTGCTTCGGCGGCATCACGGTGAACCGCTGGGCAAGTCCATTCGAGAGATTTCGCGTGGGCTGGCGCGCTGCAAGACAATTGTTCCGACAGCGGGCGTGCATGAAGAAGGGCAACCATTGAATATCGCAGCCTCGCTTGACAACGAGGGACGAGACTGGATTTACGTCTATACCGATGAAACGGAAGTAGCGCGGGTGATGCCAGAGGACAGTCCGTTTGTTTGGATGAACTTTCCCGACATCTTCGCAATCGCCGCTCGCGATAATCGCTTTGGGGGTATCTTCGTCAACAGCGGTTCCCGGTCCTCCATGTATCTGATTCCTCGCGAAGTGTTTGATATTGTCCGAGAGGAGATGGGCTCATCTTCGACGGCGAAGTAGCCGTAAGGTCCCACACCCCGTGCGGACCGTGCAACGGATACGTTTGGCGACACCAAACACGACAGATGCATCATGTCACGTCGTCATGTCTTTGCTCTACTCCTGATTGGCGCCGTCGTTGTGCTGCCGTTCTCGACGTTTGGTTCCGTATCGGTTTGCGTCACGTGCGGTCGCACGTCGTCCGCTACCGATTTTCAGCTTCCACTTATCCCGGTGACGTATTGGCGCCATCGGAGGTTCGAGGAAACACAACTGAGTACAGCGGCAGGCAATCTTGGTTTCCTCAAGCCGCATTCCCATGAATGGAGCTTGATCCACGGTGGCGGCAACGGCATTCTGTGCGCACTAGGAAAGGGCGGCGAACTGGACGCGACCGTGCGATCCGCAGAAGTCGCTCAATTCCTTGTCGACACGGCGCGCTACTGCGGACGCGATGAGGCGTACGATTGGTTTCAAGCCGCACTTGACCATCGCAAGAGCAAACAGTTGCATTGGTGGATGGACGGTGCCGCCTTCCCGCTCGGCGGCTTTCCAACGAAAGATGGCTATCTTGACTGGAGACAACGTGCTGACTTGGATTGGTCCAAAGGCGAATCGCTGAACGAAGGCGACAGTGCGACCCTAAAGTGAGTGCCGTAGGGTTTGTGTTGGTCCGCACCGCGGTCCCTGGGGCCTGGAATGATCGCTTCAATTACTTCCGTCGACTCGATGCTAACCTGTCGCGGGGCGAGCTAGCTTTCGTATGAGGCGCCGCTCGTCATTCGTGATCGTGCGTTGGCTTGAGGAACCCATGTCGAGGATTAACTCAAAAGCATCGTTTTGGGGCGCCGTAACGAATCCCGCCAGCAGCTCGTACGGCTGAAAGACGGAAGGATCGCCCTTAAAGGCGGCTCGCAAAAACTTCGTTGCGAGGTCCTCGGAGCTGAAAAAGGGAAGAATCTGCTTTCCGTCGCTTTCAAAGTTCAGCGGGAATACGGAGTCGTCATCTTCCAGGTCTGCCAAGTCCTTTTGATAGGCGGCCATTGCTTCGATTGCTCCGGGCTCGCTCAAGTACGTTGGAGCGGCTGGCGTTCCGCGCAGGCCGACTGCTAGGAGCCAAACTTGGGAGTTGGCCAGCGAGGAAACGAACTCGCGCGATTCTGCCGACAGATTATGGCCCGGCGGCAGAAACCAATCTCGCAATCGCTGAAGCATTTCCAAATCTCACTCGCTTGGAACGCCAATCCTGATAGCCGGAGTGCCGTAGGGTCCCGCACGCGTGCGGACCATGCGGCGCGTCTTGCCTTAATCCGTACGGGTGCGGACGTTACGGACGTTGCACTCTCCCCAGCAACCTTCCGAATGCGGTTGCTGCTTTCGACTCGCTGGCCTTCCGCCACAAATGTTTGATCCGCGTGCCACAGAGCCAGGACGACTTAACTCGAATGCGCAGGTGCTCCTCCGGGCCAAACCTGTTGTATACGAAGTGCACAATCTCGAACCCGGGAAGTGCCCAGTGATGGCTCGGAAACCCCTCGCTGCCCGGCAGGCTTTCCGTCGGTGGCCCGAACGCCGCTTCAAAGTGGCGCTGAAACTCGTTGAACGATGCGACCTGATCCGGGTACTCCTTGCGGCAGAACTCCAGTTCCGTCAATCCACATTCAAAACGGCAGCCTAATTCATGTTGCATCCCGCCCAGCGACGTGCACGTCAGGCAATGATAGCCGCTTCTCACGAAGCGAACCCTCGATCGCAGCAACTGCCAAAGTTCGCTCTCGCTCATGCCGAAACAGATCGTCACCGCAGGGTCTTCGAGCGTGAATCCGCGATTGAGGTTGATGGCAGGATGAATCGCATTCATGACGTCTGCCCCCCTGTCAGGTATCGAGCGAGGCTTCCCGGATCAATGCGCAGATGGCTATCAATCGTATTCCAATTGTAGCCGTTGCGCAACTACGAGTCGGCAAAGCAGGGTCTCTCCACCTCGTACGGACTGTGTGGCGGATCTGTCTTGATCCTACCACGCCGCAACCCCTTCCGCCGCGGCCCCTTGCGGACTATGGGTTGCCGGCTGCCATAGGTCGTCTCGCCCGGCGGGATGGGCTGGCTCAGTCCCGTTTGACCGCCACAAGGAGCATGAACCCTTCGCGGCATCTCAAGCTCGCACACCAGAGGCGTGGCGGCTAAACGAATCTGACGTGTTTAGCCGCCATGCGGGCGCCGAGCTCAGCTTGGCCACCGCGGCAGCGCTTGACCGGCCCCGTTTCGCCCCCCTACGATCATACGAAGGCTCGTGGGCATTCTTTGACCCTAGCAGAACGGCAATCATGATCTCGCGCACCGGATGGACGGCGACGGCACTAACCGTAGCGGCACTGTTGGGCTGGGGCGACTCGATCCACGCCGCGGCCCCCGAGTGGACACAGTTTCGCGGGCCTGGCGCCCGAGGCGTCGCCGAAGGGGCCAACCTGCCCGAGCGCTGGAGCGCAGGCGAGAACGTCGCCTGGAAGACCGATCTGCCCGGCCGCGGTTGGTCGTCGCCCATCGTCACCGGTGGGCGGGTTTATCTGACTACCGTGGTCAACCAAGGCGAGTCCGAAGAACCGAAGAAAGGACTGTACTTTGGCGGCGACCGCGGCAAGCCGCCCGAGTCGGTCCACCAGTGGAAGGTCTACTGCCTGGAGTTGGCGACCGGCAAAGTGCTCTGGGATCAGTTGTGCCACGAGGGCCAGCCGGAGAGCAGCATCCACATTAAGAATTCGTTCGCCAGCGAGACGCCGGTGACCGACGGAGAGCGCGTGTACGCCTACTTTGGCAACCACGGGCTGTACTGTTACGACCTGGACGGCAAGCTGCTTTGGTCGCAGCCGGCGCCTGTACACAAAACACGGTTCGGCTGGGGGACGGCCGCCTCGCCCGTTTTACACGGCGACCATCTGTATCTGCTCAACGACAACGACGAGGAGTCGTATTTGCAGTGCCTCGACAAGCGGACCGGTCAACAGGCCTGGAAGGTCGTCCGCGAAGACGAAAAGAGCAACTGGGCCACGCCCTACGTCTGTCAAAACGCCCAGCGAACCGAAATCATCACGCCTGGCACCAAGGCGGTGCGCAGCTACGACCTTTCGGGCAAATTGCTCTGGCAGTTCAAGGGGATGTCCAGCATCACCATTGCCACGCCCTACGAACACAACGGACTGCTGTACGTCACGTCGGGCTACGTGGGCGACAAGTTGCGGCCGGTGTACGCCTTGCGGCCTGGCGCCGCGGGCGATATTTCGCTCACCGAAGACCAAACGTCGAACGATTACATCGCCTGGTGCAACCGCACGGCCGGGCCGTACAACCCGTCGACTTTGATTTACGACAACCTGCTGTACGTGTTGTACGACCGTGGGCTCATGGCCTGCTACGACCCAGGTACGGGAGACGAAGTTTACAAGCAGCAGCGGATTCCCGAAGGCCAGGCATTCACCAGCTCGCCCTGGGCCTACAACGGCAAGGTGTTTTGCGTGAACGAAGACGGAGTCACCTTTGCGATCAAGGCCGGCCGGGAATTTGAGGTGCTGCACACCAACGCCTTGTCCGAGGACGACATGTGCATGGCCACGCCTGCGATCGCCGACGACCGGCTGCTCATCCGCACCTCCGCCCGGCTGTACTGCATCGGGGGCGCGGCGAAGTAGCGCGAGTTGCCGCGTTCGTTACCTTCCCGGCAGCCATATCAGCGGCTCGTCATCGCCCTTGATTTCCGACGTCGCCGCACCCGTCCGGCGGGCCTTGAGCCGGACGTAGGGCGGCGCGTAGAGGGCGCGGTGGGCGTAGCTGTCCCGGGGCGCATGCGGGTCGGCGTGGCACGGCTCGCTGACCGCTTCGATCACAAAGCCGCTGCCGCACAACTCGCCCAGCAGTTGGCCCCAGCGATGTAAGAACTCCAATGTGCCGGCCTCGCGATGCGCGCGATCGCCAACAGCCGGCAGCGGCCCCTGGCGATAATACGGCTCTCCCAGGAGATACCCGGTCCCCGTGGCGGTCGTTTCCAGTTGCAGGCTCGCCGGTTGCTTATGTTGGCTTACGAACAAGCCGCCCGGCACGAGAACCCGGGCCGCTTCGCGAAAGCCGGGCCGTACGTCCGGAACGTAGCAAGTGCTGACCGGCTGCCAAACGACGTCGAATGTCGCGGCTTCCAAGGCCGACAGGTCGTCGAGCGACGCCTGCACGAGGCGCACGTTGAGCCCGTGTCGCATTGCCGCTGCGCGGTCGAGCTCGAGCATTTCGCCACTGAGGTCAACCACCGTCACCGCCGCCCCCGCCGCGGCAAACAGCACGCTTTGATAGCCGCCCCCAGAAGCTAGGCACAACACGCGTCGTCCGCGGACCTCGCCGTCCAGCCAGCCGTCGCCGTCCAGATGCGCCAGTGGATTGGCCAACTCGTCGTCGGTCGCCAACTGCGCGTGGCGGTGGCCGGCGCGGGCCAGCGCATCCCAGGCGCGGCGATTGTGTTGGATTGTGGGCTCCATGATCTGGACGCGCCTCTGCAGTTGTGCGGAAGGAACGCTGAATCTATATGGTTCTGACTTGAACGCCGGGTGAACGCACGCCTTAGCCCCCGGTCAGTGACCGGGGGTTGGATGCGTCGGACCACATAACGATTTCCGTGGGTCTACTTAAGCCAAACCGGTCGCTGGTGGCAACCGTTGCCGGCAGGTTATGATGAGTACTCCCTTGGGGACCGTGCGCAGCGGCGCTCCTTTTCACCTTTTTGCACGTAATCGGCCCACGCTATGAGCATGAAGTTTATCGAAATGCACGGAGCGACCTTGCTGCGGCTGATCAGCCCCGACGAATTCGACCCGCGCGATCTCCGCAAAGCCGGTGTGACCGACGACAGCCTGGTCCGCATCAATCTGCAAGGCGACATCGAACTTCGCAAGCGCGACCGCTGGGAAATCATCGGCGGCCTGATTGGCGACTTTGCGGAACGAACCCGCCGGGTTACGGGCCTCGATTTTGCGTAGGTGAGTTCTTCGCTTCCGGCTTGGGCGGTTCGTATCGGCTCTCCAACTCATCCAGCGCTGATCGGGCGCTGTGGTCTTTGGGCCAACGGCTTAGCAATTCGCGCAGCGCCGCCGTGGCTTCTTCCTCGCGGCCCATGCTTTTGAGCGTGAGACCCAGATTGCGCCAAGCGCTGCGGTTGTCGGGCGCCAACGCCGTCGCCCGGCGAAACGACTCGACGGCTTGATCGCGCTGGCCCAAGTCCCACTGTGCCGCGCCCAGGTTTACCACCGCATTGGCGTCGTGGGGGCGCAGTTCGATCGCTATCAGAGCGCTGTGGTTGGCCGCATCGGGACGACTCCAGTCGCGCCACAGAACGCTCATGTTGTTGTGGGCAACGAAGCTCCCAACGTTGTGACCTAAGATGTTCGAGAACAACGTCTGCGAGTCGCGCCAGGCGTCGGCGCGAATGTGGCTAAACGTTCCCCAGAAGAAGAGGATGCCGGCACAAGCGAAAGCAGTTTTTTGCCAGCCGTCGCTGCGCACCATGCCTGTCCAACGGTCGGCCAGCCACCACGCCGGCCCAAAGAGCGCCAGATACACATAGCGGTCGGCCACGGTCGACGATTCTTGAAAAGCGAACGGCACGAGACCCAGCGAGGGCAAGAGCGCCGCGGCGCACTATCGGGCCGCCGTTCGTGTCGCACGGTCGCCGCGCCAGACAATCGCCGCCGCCACGCTCAGCGGAACCAGCCAGGTCCAGAAAACGCTGCCGCTGTTGATGATCGCCGCCGGCGAGCGGCCGTAATCGCCGCACAACGAAATTGGCCAAATGAACTTCGCGAGATAGAACGCCAGCGCATCGCCCGCGACCAGCGGCCGCGCCCACAGCGGCGCCACGTCGTGAATCACCGCGTTGGGCTGCTGAAGTTTGGTGACCGCTGCCACGCCCCCTGCCAGAACGAACCACGGCCAGAGCGCTCGGGCAATCGATCGCCACGAACGACCAAACCCGCTGCAATCGATTGCCAGCGCCATGAGCGGAATCGCCACGGCCGACGGTTTGGAGAGCAATGCCGCGGCCAGGCATGCCGTGGCTGTAAAGTACGCAAGTCGAGAGAGCCGTCGCGATTGCCCGGCCGCCGTCGCGACCGTCGACTCCAAGTACAATCCTATTGACCACACTCCGAACAGAGCCGCCAACAGTCCCCGCTGCTGGCTGACCCAGGCCACCGATTCGACTTGCAGCGGATGCAGCGCGAAGAGCAGCGCGCCAGCGGCCGCCGCCCAACCGCCCGCCACAAAGCGCCGCAAGAGTCCGTAGACCGAAATCGCCACGGCCAGGTGCAAAGCAACACTGAACATGTGGAATACAGCAGTCCGCTGGGAATTAAGCCACTGGCCAGCCAGCCAGTTCTCTGCCGCAAACAAGGTGTACGTCACGGGGACGTATTCACCGAAGTATGGCGCCCGCCACAGCCGCGCCAGACCTGTCCAAATTGGCCCTGCCAGATGCGGATTGTCAGTGATGTGAAAATTGTCGTCGTACAGGACGAAGTCAAACTGCAACGTCCGGCCAAACACCACCACGACAGCCAGCGCCACAACCAGCGGCGGGAAGAATCGCTGGGCCCTGCGCCGCCGGGCGGCCGCCGGTCGCGATCGTACGGGCGGCGATGGTGGGGCGGTTTCCCGGTGACCGTGCAGCATTTCCCCATGCTAAGCCGCGGGCCGGCAGCGCGGTAGCGGGCGGTGGCAACCCTCAATTCTGTTCCACAACGGCGGTCCCTGACCAAGCGATCGAGTGCGCCGGCGCGTGAACCAGCGGCTGGCGTGCATAGGTCGCGGCGCGTCGGTCGGTTATAATCGTCCATGAGGCGCACGCCCGCCGGCCAGAAAACGTCGGCGCCGCGGCCGCCGATCGGAAGTGCCTGCACACCTGGTGGTGGCCTCGGTCTTCAAAACCGCTGCGCGAGGCGTGAACCGCCGCGCGGGTGGGTTCGATTCCCATGCACTTCCGCTGCTGGATTCGCAGCGAACGCGTTGTAAGCAATGGTCAACTCCTGTGCCGCTCATCAGCACTCCTCGCGTTCGGCGACAAGTCACTCCTCCCCGGGCGTTGAGTTCAGCAATCACCGCCTTCGCGCGGCATCGTTTCGAGTTGTCTGAAAGGTCTGTCGTTCTGACCGCCGCACGAATTCAACCTCAGGAGATTCCGCCGGTCGTCGCGTTTCCCCCAAGGCATCGCCCTGTCTCCCGGCGTTGTCGGGTGGGTGATATACTCGGATTCGTAAGGATCGCGGGCGCCGAGGCGCCTGCCAGCGCCGCGGGGTTCTTAGAGTCCAACGACAACTTCCTCGATGCGCTGGAATCAACGGGAGTTCATGAGCCGTTGTCAGGTTGTTTGGCGGCGTTTTAGAGTCCAACGAACAGCCTCCACGGTGCGCTGGAGTCAACGGGAGTTCGAGGGCAATTGTCAGGTTGTTTGGCGGCATCTTGAGTTCAGCGCTGGTGTCGCTGGGTGGGAATGCGATGGCGTCGGTTACGCTTAAAGTGTTGGACGGCGCCGATCGTGGCCGCGTGTTCTCCAACCTGGCCACACCTGTTTCGATTGGCCGCGAGGAAGGCAACACGATCCAACTGAATGACGAGCGGATTAGTCGCTTTCACCTCAAGATTCAGGAAGACCAGGACAAGCTGGTGCTGACCGACCTGGCGAGCACCAACGGCACCAAGGTCAACGGTGAGGACATTCAATTGCGAATCCTTCGCTTCGGCGACCGGATCACGCTGGGGAGATCGACGCTGTGGTTCGGCTCGGCCGAAGAAATTGCCAACCGTTTACGGGCGTTGCGCGAGGCGGGCGGCAAACAGCCTAAGACCCGTGAGCCGAGCGAGGCGCCGCCCGGCGACGAAGCGGAGCTTCTGGAATTCGAGCTGGACTGGTCGGAGGATGCCGAGCGGCGCGGCCCGCTGCATTCGCTCGAACCGCCCGAGCTGCCCGAGCGACTATCGCCGGGTCAGGCGGCACAGCTCGCGGAACTATTGGAATATTTGAACCTGCGCATTCGTTGGCTTTGCGAAACGGTCGAGGTCAACGACAAACGCGAATTGGTGACGTTGGACACTCGCCAATGGCAGAACCTGCAAGAATTGCAGATGAAGCTGGCCACGTACCTGCGCCATATCGGCGGGCCGAGCGAGGCGGAGGGTTAGGAACGGAACGACCGAAAAATAACTTCCTCTTTTCTCACCTCTCCCCCTGGGAGAGGCCGGGTGAGGGGAATTCATGCTGCGGAAGTTATTTTTCGGTCGTTCCTTAGCCGCGGCCGCTGGTCGCCCTACTCGGCGGGCTTGCGCGGCGGGGCGAACTTGATCTTCTCGATCAGCTTGACAATCTTCGCTTGACCCTGCGCGTCCTGGCTCATGAAGCCGCTCACCGCGCTGATGGCGTCGATCACGTGGGCATAGTGCAGATTGTAGTCGCAGTCGATTTCCACTTCGGCCGATTCCGCCAGACTGCCAGGCCCGGTCTGATTGCCGACCAAATTGCGGATTTCCTGGTTCAAGGCGGCGAAGCTGGGGAGCGGCCGCTGGCCCAACTGCAGGCTGGCCAATTGACCCTCGGGCGACGCGGTGAGGCGAACCTGTATGGGTGGCAAGATGGCGTCCGCCTGTCCGGCCGCCAGGGCCGCCTGCGGCATTTTAATGTTGAAGTCGCCCTCAACCGAGACGATTTTCAAGCTCATCACGAAGAACGCGATGAGCTGAAACACGATGTCGATCATCGGCGTCATCTGCAGCTCGACCTTGTTCTGGCCGCTGCTGGTGGTGTGGCGGATTCTCATACGGTCAGCTCTCCTTTTGCTTGGCCCGCAAAGAGAACCGTTCGAAGCCCGTCTCCTGGCACAGGCGGATCAGGTCTTGGACCTTGCCCGCCTGCGAGTCGGCGTCGGCCCGGATGATGACCGTGGCGTCGGCCACCGGCTTTTGCAGCCGCTCCATTACCTGCGCTTCGCGGCGCAGCGATGGCCGCAGGTCGTCCACGGTCACTTCGTTGCCGGCAAAGAGCACCGTGCCGCGGTCGGTGAGCTGCAAGGTCAGCGGCTCTTCGGGGGCCCCTTCGGGCGGAATGGCCAGGATGCTCGACGGCAGGCGAATCCGCTCGTCCTGTTCGGCGGCGCTGAAGTTGAGCGCGATCATGAAGAACGCGATCAACTGAAACGTCATGTCGATCATCGGCGTCATGTCCACTTCGGGCGGCGCCGACGAGGCCGGTTTGAATCGCATAGTGGTGGACTATTTTCCGGGCAGGGCGGGGGCGTCGGCCTTCTTAGCTTGCACGTTTTGGAACCGCGACATCAGCCCCTCGCTTTGAATTCCCACGTCGAGCACCAGCCGAGCCACGCGATTGCGGAGAATGTGGTAGGCGCCAATCGCCGGAATGGCCAACCATAGACCGACCAGCGTTGTCACCAGCGCCGTAGAGATGCCCTGGGCCAATTCAGACGGTTTGGGGGTGACCGAGCTATTGGCGATCACCGTGAACGAGGCGACCATGCCATCGACCGTGCCCAACAGACCGACCATCGGGCTAATCGTGCCAATCAGGGCGATGTAACTGAGCCGATGTTCGAGCTTCATGTTTTCTTCTTCGCCGACTTCCTGCATGGCCTCGATGGCTTGCTCGTAGCCCGTCGAAAGTTTCGCCAGTCCGGCCGCCAAAACGTGGCCCAAGAACGACTCGTCGGCCTTGGCCAGGTCGTAAGCCTCTTGATATTTCTTCTCTTTAAGATGCGCGTCGAACGACTCGATTAGTTCGGCAGGGACGACAGTGGCGCGGCGAGCCGCCAACAAGTTCATCACGAACAACCCTACCAGGGCAAACGACAGCGCCAAGAATACCGTGCTATAGAACAAACCCAGCGCCCGGTAGAACCACGTCAGGTAACTCACCTCCGGTTGCGCCGCTGCCGCCGGGGGCGAAGCGGCGCCATCGGCCGGCGCTGCGGCCGGGGCGGCCGCAGCAGGCGGCTGCACTTCTTGCAGTTCTTCGCCCGCGTCTTGGGCGGCCGTGGTGTGGGCCAGCGACGCCCAGGCGGCCACGACCAACAGGGAATACGCGATGAAGCGATGGAGGCGCTGATCTGTAACCGCCGCATGGGCCGGGTGACGCATGACCGATTTCCTTGGGGGATCGATTCCGAACTAAGTTCAGTTGCCGCAACCTGTAGTTTAGCGACCTGGCCCCGATTCACGATCCCCGGCCGGCGGCAAACGAGTCCGGGCTATTGTACCTGGTAGCGATCTTGGAGGGTTTGTAACGTCTGTGCCGCTCGCTGCGGCTGGTTCACGGCGCTCCACAGCTCGGCCAGGTTGCGCAAGGCCTCGGCATGGGCCTGTGACTGCGAGGCATACAGCACGTCGACGTGAAGGTACGCCAGCAATGCCTCTTTCGTTCGGCCGGCCTTTTTAAGCGAATTACCCAGGGCGTTGTAGGCTCGGGCCAGGACGGCCGCGTCTTCAGGCGGGGCGTCGGCAATCACCTTTTCGACCATTTGAACCGCCGCATCGATCTGGCCCGCTTCGGCCAGGGCTTCGACCTTGCCCAGCGTGGCCGTCAGCGCCTGCGAGGCGATCAGTTCCTTGGTGGCGTCGTCCTTGCCGGGGTTCACTTGAGCCAGTTCGAGCACACGGTCGTAGGCGGCGGCCGCTTCGTCGTATTTCTTTTGGGCCTTGAGCACGCCTCCTTTGGCGATCGCCGCTCGCATCTTGAAGTCGTCCCAGGGGGCGGCGTCCAACTTGTCGTATTCCTTGATTGCCTTGTCGTGGGCGCCGACGGCCACCAGAAGGTCGCCGAACAGCTCGCAGGCCGATAGGTAGTGGTAGCTGCTGGTGTGTTGATCGACAAAGCCCCGCACCACCTTGCCGGCTTCGCGCAGGTTGCTTGCCCCGGCCAAGGCCAATCGGCCCGTGCTCAGAGCGCGAAAGTACTGCAATTCGACCTTAATCTCATCGCGTTCGATCGTCTCTTGATCGAGCTCGGCCAGCGTCCGCAGACAATCGTCGTATCGGCCGGCGGCGGCGGCCTTGCGCACCTGGTCGAGCTTGGGCGGTTCGCCGTCGTACTTAATGGCCCGGATGGCGTTGACGGCGATATTCTCTTCGCGGCCATCGCTGCGTTTGACCTTGACCTCTTGAGCGGTCATCGACTCGACGGTCCCGTTGACGGTTCCCTTGACGGTGCGCACGGCGTCGGCGGCGGACAAGCTGAGACACAGACTGATCCAGATCGCAGTGGTGAAAATGGTCGGCCGAGCGCAGAAGGCCAGTTCGCTGCGCGCGCCCGTCTGACTCCTTCTCCCTCCGGGAGAGGGCCGGGGTGAGGGTGCAGCGGCAACGAGCTTGTCGTTCCGCGCTTCAGCCCCGCGTTCAACTTGTGTGGACGACGACGCCCGGAGCGCAGGCGAATCGGCATTCTCAACGTTGCTACGATGCGCCGCCGCAACTTCGTCTCCAACCGCTCGACGATTCATTCGATTCCTCATTTCACTCCCGCGGCCGCGGTGGTGTTGGCCGGCAGCACCACCTTGAGGCCGGTGGCCGGCTGGCCCTGCGCGGTTTGTATGCGTTTGAGCAGTGCGTCGTAGCGGTCTTTCCAATCCCCGCTGGCCAAGGCCGGGTCGGTGCGGGCCAACTGTTCGATGACCGCCCGCGCCGCCTGCAAGTTCTTGGTCTTTTCCACCGCCGGTCCGGCCATCGCGTAGTCGAGCAGGCACTGCGCCAAGTGGTAATAGGCGTCGTAGAACGTATCACGAAATTCCGGTTTGCCCTGCACGGCCGCCACGATCTTCCGCCAGCCCCAAAC
>CAYWTU010000035.1:0-13247 GCA_964461275.1 uncultured Pirellulales bacterium
TAACCGAATTGCACGTCCATGATGTAGTCCAACGAGTCCATGCCGAAGTTGCCCAGGATCAGCACCGAAACCGCCAGCGAAAGCCCCACGACCGACATGGCCGCCTGGTGCGGCTTGCGTTCCAAGTTGCGCAGCACCATCCGCGCCGCTTGCGACAACAAGGCGGTCATGCCCATGCGTTCGATGATGGTGGGCCGGAAATTGGCCGGCGGCTCGGGGCGCATCGCCTCGGCCGGCGGCAACGCCACCGCGCGGCGCACCGCCGTCAGGGTGCCTAGCATGGCCGCTCCAGAACTGATGCCCACGGCGCCAAGAACCACCACGGGATCAAAGATCACCGTCAGCACCGGAAAGTGATAGAAACTGCCGTACATGGCGGTCAGGCCGTCGGCTAGTTTCAGTCCGGCCACCGCTCCAATCGCCACTCCCAACAGGGAAATCAACAGCGCCATTTTCATGTAATGCAGCCCCACGTCCCAGTTGGCGTAGCCAAACGCCTTCAAGGCGGCGATCTGTTCGCGCTGCGTCTGGATGATCCGCGTCAACACCACGTTGAGCAGGAACGCCGCCACCACCAGAAAAATCGACGGCGCGATCACCGCCATCGCCCGCAGTTGCTTGATCTCGTCCGAGATAAACCGGTTCGAGACCTGGTCGTAACGACCGTACGAACCGAGCCCGCCGTACTTTTCCAGCAGCTTGTCCGTGCGGCGCAAAACCTCGGCCTCGACGGCGCCCGGCATGAGCGTCATGGCAACGTCGTTGAAGGCCCGCTTCATGTCGAAGGCCGCCTCGAGCGGCTTGCGGTCCATCCAAAAAATGCCGAACCGCTTTTCGTCGGGGAACATGTCGCCCGGCCGGATCTGGTAGATATACTCGGGCGACAACGCGACGCCGACGATCTTCAGCCGTTTGCGGCGGCCGTTGATGATCGCCGAAACGGCATCGCCCGGCTCGAACTTATGGGCCTTGCAGAACCCTTCGCTGGCAAGCACTTCGTCGCTGCGCTGCGGATTGACCAGCCGGCCCCGGCGCAGATGCACCCGATTCAGGTCGGGCTCTCCCCGCTGGGGCAACGAAATCAACCGTCCGACCGCCGGCTCCGTGAGCCCGGGCACATCCAGCATGACGTCGAACACGACGCGCGCCTGGATGCGGCCGATGCCGGGGATCTGTTCCAGTTCTTTGAGCACCGTCTGCGGCGCCCGTTTGAGGTGAGCGAACACGTGGGCGAACCGATACCGCTCGTAGTACGCCTCTTGCGACAACTTGAGGGAGTTCCAAGTGGTCAGCGACATCACGAACGTGGCCACCCCGCAGGCGATCACGGCGGCGATGGCCAGCGCCTGTTCACGAATGTGCCAGACGTCGCGGAGCAGTTTGCGGTCGATGGCGCGCATGGAAAGACGCCCTGGCGGCACAAGTCGCCGGCCGGTCTACCGCGTCACAGGTTCTTGACGTCCTTGTCGGCGCCGGAAACCTGAAACTCGTGCGGAATCTCAGGATCGCGCTTGGCCGGCTTGCAAACCAGGAACAAACCCAGCGCAATCAGCATGCCCACGATGAAGTACTGCGGCACGAAGGCCTTCGGCTCCGGAGCGGCGGGAGCCCCAATGTCGAACGGATCGTTTCTGGCCCAGGCCGTTGCCCCGCTGCTCAGAGCCACGGTGAACAACCAAGCCCAATTCCAGGTGCGAGTCAGCAGCTTGTTCATGGGAACGTCCTCGCGAATAGGCAATCATTTCACATCGCCCAAACTCCATGATACCGTCCGGCCCAGGCTCGAACCAGCCAATCACTCGCGAAGGAAATCTCCCCCTGCGCAGGCTGGCAAGCGGTCCAACCGACGGCTATGGTGGCGTCAGTTTCAATCTTTCCGACGGCCCTTGAGGTGGCCGCCGTTTCCTCGATGTCGTGCGTTCCCATGTATTGGCATATTCCGCTCCCACGAACCGTCGCTTTTCTGCTCGTGCTGTTGCCGGCCACACCGGACATTGTCCGAGCCGAGGGGAAACCCACTAAGATTCTGCTCATTGGCCACACGCGCGACGGCCACGCCTATGAAACGCATATGTATATGGCCGAGTGTCGGCTGCTGGCCAAATGCCTGGAGCAAACCCCGCGAGTCCAGACGGTGGTCTCCAATCGTTGGCCGCAAGACGCCTCGGCCTACGCGGACGTCGCGGCGATGGCGCTCTATGCGCCGGTGGGGGCCAATGTGCTGTTCAATGGTCCCCAGCAAGCCGAGGTGAAGCGATTGTTGGCCTCGGGCGTCGGGTTGGCGGCGCTGCATTGGAGCACCGGCGCCAATGGCGACGAATTTGGACATCTGTGGCTCGACTCGCTGGGCGCTTGGTTTCACACCGACTTCAGCTCGATCGAACACGTCGAGAAGTCGCTTACGCTGGCCGACGCTGCGCACCCCGTGGCGCGGGGCGTCGAGAGCTTCACGATGCACGACGAGTACTACTGGGACCTGCGATTCGCCCCGCAGGCCAGGCCGCTGCTGACGGCGCCGCACAACGAAAAGGCGCAGGCGATCGCCTGGACGTTCGATCGCCCGCAGCACCACGGTGGCCGTTCCTTCGGCACGGTGGCGGGGCATTATCACGCCAGCTTTGCGCACGCGGCTTTTCGGCAATTGGTGGTCAACGGCATCTTATGGACGGCCCGTCGCGAGATCCCGGACCAAGGAGCGCCGTGCCGACTTGATGAGGCCGACCTGAAGTTGCCGCCCACGGAAGTGCTGGACTAGCCGACCGTCATGAAAACGCGCTGGTTTCCTCTGTCGGGCGTCACGCTTCACGGCGCAGGCAACGCATCCGCCGGCCCGCCGCTGCTGTTGTTGCACGGCGTGACTCGCACGTGGGAAGATTTCGGCACGTTCTTACCGCACCTACCAACATCGTGGTCCACGACGGCCGTCGACCTGCGGGGGCATGGCCGATCGTCGCGGGCGGCCGACGGCGCCTACCGAGTGATCGACTACGCGGGCGATGTGGCCGAACTGATTCAAGCGCACCTGCCGGGCAGTCGCGTGACAATCTACGGCCATTCGCTGGGATCGCTGATTGCGCTGGCGGTGGCGGCCATGAAACCCGAGCATGTGGGGGCGCTGGTCTTGGAAGACCCGCCGCTGGACCTCATCGGCCAGCGAATTCGCCACAGCATCTATTACGACATGTTCGTAGGCTACCGGGAGTTGGTGACGAGCCGGTTGCCAGCGGGAGAGCTCTTGCCGCGGCTGGCCAACTTGCTGGTGAATGTCCCCGGGCTGCCTCCCGGCCAGAAGCGCAAGGTGCGGTTAGGCGAGATACGCGATCCGGCCTCGCTGCGTTATCTGACCGATTGCCTGAACCAACTCGACTTTGCTGTGCTCGATCCACTCGTTTCCGGCGCCTGGACCGAGGGGCTCGACATGCCATCACTGCTCAAGTCGGTGCGCTGTCCGGCGTTAGTTTTTCAGGGCGCCCCGGAACTGGGCGGCATGTGCACCGATGCCGACGCAGCGGCTTTGGCGGCGGCGCTGCCGCAGGCCACGGTGGTGAAATTCCCCGCGGTCGGACACTTGATTCACTTGATGGCCACCGAACAGGCGGCTGATCGGACGGCGGGATTCCTGGGAAGTTTGAACGACTAGGTAAACACGGAAGGGGATTATCTGCGGTCGGCCTGCCCCCCGATCCAAATAGCTTTACACGATTTGGGGCGGCGCCCTCCCCGATCGGGGAAATTCCTCCCGGAATCGTGGAGGGCTACTTCGGTTCACCCCGATTTCCAGAATGACAACCGTGGCACGCGACGCTCATTCGACATTTACTACTGAGCGACCAGATATGGAGATGTGGCCTGGATTCCTGGATTTTCCGCGGGTTTTCGCGCCTTGCTGCCGACCGAATGGGGCGTTAGAATTTTGGATCTGCTTTTCCCCACGGCTTAGGGCGTCCGGCCACCAGAGGGTCGTCGCTTGGTCGATTAGTGTCGTCCATCCAACCGAACCGTCCATCGAACTTGACTGCGTGTAGGGCCGCCTGCCATGAAAAAAGGGATTCACCCTCAATACGTTGCGACCACCGTCCGCTGCGGTTGCGGCAGCACCTTTGTCACGCGGAGCACGGTCCGGGAGTTGGCCGTCGATATTTGTAGCGTCTGCCACCCCTTCTATACGGGCAAGCTGAAATACATTGACACGGCAGGTCGCATCGAGCGGTTCCAGAACAAGTTTGCCCAAACGGGCTATGCCAGCCTGAAGCGCGGCAAGAAGGCCGGCAAGGGCGAATCGTAGCTGCCCTGGCAGTTCGTTTGGTCAGCGTTGTCCTCTCGCCGTGCGCAATGGCTGGGACGTTTCAGCTACAATCTTTCGGCAAGGGAGTGCCGCATTCCGCTTCGACTGCGGAAAGAATCGTCCGCCGCGTTGCCCGCCCTGGCGGTCTCCTTGTGGGGCGAGCGGCCCAAGGAACCACGCCGCGGCCCAAGTTTGCCCGGTTAAACCGCCATGAAAAAAGTTCTTGAAGAACAGCTTGCCCGGTTCACAGAACTGGAGCGGCAGCTAGTCGATCCCGAAGTGCTGGCTAACGGCCAGCGCTTGGCGGCCGTGGCGCGCGAGCACGGTTCGCTGGCCAAGTTGGCCACGAAATACCGGCGTTTTAAGGAACTCAATCAGCAAATTGCCGAAGCCAGCGAGATGCTCAAGGGGGCCGACCCGGAGATGCGCGAGTTGGCCGAGGCCGAACTGCCTCAACTTCGGGAGCATCGTGAAGCGCTGTGGAACGAGTTGTTGGACCTGACGGTCGGCGGCGAAGACGCCAATCGCACGCGGGTCATTGTGGAAATCCGCGCTGGAACGGGCGGCGACGAGGCCGGCCTATTCGCCCGCGATTTGTTCGAAATGTACAAGCGCTACGCGGAAATTCAACGCTGGAAGCTGGAAATCTTGGACGCCAACCCGTCCGAAATCGGCGGTTTCAAGGAGATTGCCTTTGGCCTGGAAGGCGAGGGGGTGTATCGCCAACTGCAATACGAAGGGGGCGTTCATCGGGTGCAACGCGTTCCGGAAACCGAGGCCAAGGGTCGGATCCATACCTCAACCGCCACGGTGGCCGTCTTGCCGGAACCCGAGGACGTGGAAATCGACCTTAAACCCGATGAATACGTCAAAGAAACCATGCGGGCCAGCGGGCCGGGCGGTCAGCACGTCAACAAGACCAGCTCCGCCATTCGGCTCACGCATCCGGAGACCGGCATTGTGGTCGTCTGCCAAGACGAACGCAGCCAACATAAGAATCTGGCCAAGGCGCTGCGGGTACTCAAGTCCCGGTTGTACGAGCGTAAGCGCATTGAGGAAAACAAGAAGCGCTCCGACGCCCGCAAAACGATGGTCGGCTCAGGCGACCGCAGCGAGAAGATCCGCACCTACAACTTCCCGGAAAACCGGCTCACGGATCACCGCATCGGCCTGACGCTGTACCAACTCGACAATATTCTGACCGGCAAACTGGACGGCGTCGTTGAAGCGCTGATGGACTACGACCGCAACGAACTGCGGGCCGCGTTTGGGGCGCAGGAATAAACTCTCGGCAGGCAATGTGACCCATGACCCAGACCGAGGCGTGGACGATCGGTCGGCTGCTCGAGTGGACGCGCAAGTATTTGGCGGACCGCGGCGCCGAGAGCCCGCGGCTGGATGCCGAAATTCTGCTGGCCGAGGCACGCGGCTGTCCGCGAATCGCGCTGTACACTGCTTTCGACGAGATTCCCACCGATCGGATCCGGGCAGCGTTTCGCGAACTGGTTCGCCGCCGCGCCGAGGGAACACCGGTGGCGTACCTGGTGGGGAAGCGGGAGTTCTATTCGTTGTCGTTTCGCGTCACGCCCGACGTATTGATCCCACGTCCCGAGACGGAATTCGTCGTGCTGCAAACGCTCGAGCGGGCCAAGCCGCTGGCCGGACAGCGAATCCATATCGCCGACGTCGGCACGGGAAGCGGGGCAATCGCCGTCACGCTGGCGAAACATCTACCCCGGGCCGAGATTCTGGCCATCGACGTTAGCCCGGCGGCCTTGGCGGTGGCCCAGTTGAACGCCGCCGATCACGCTGTCGATCAGCGCGTTCGGCTGGTCGAAGGCGATTTGCTGTCGGGCGTGCCGGCCGAGCCGGTGTTTCAGTTTGTCGTCAGCAACCCGCCCTACGTGCGCACCGCGGAAATGACCCAGTTGCCGCACGACGTGGCTGGCCATGAGCCCCGCCTGGCTCTCGAGGCAGGACCGACGGGAACGGAGGTCATCCAGCGGCTGATTCCCCAAGCGCTGGAACGGCTGCTTCCCGGTGGACATTTGATCGTGGAGATCAGCCCACAGCTCGACGGGCCCGTCCGCGAGTTGCTGGCGGCTAGCGAAGGGTTCGAAGGGCTGCCGACAGTCAAGGACCTGGCAGGACATCCGCGCGTGGCGGTGGCCAGAAAGTTGTAGTTGCGCGTTTTTCGCGGGAACCGACCGGCATGGGCTCCCAATCGGCCGCCGAGCGAGACGTGTGGACCATCCACGGCGGCGTGCCGTTGTGCGGCGAGGTCCGCGTGTCGGGCGCCAAAAACGCGGCGCTGCCGATCATGGCGGCGGCGTTGTTGGCCGACGGGCCCGTCCGCCTCGGCGGCGTTCCGGAAGTCGTTGATGTGCAACTGCTCGCCGGCGTGCTGCGCAGCGTCGGCTGCCGAGTCGATTTCGCTCGGGACCAGGCGTGTATTGCGGTCGAGGATGCGTCGGCCGTCCGCGCAAGCCCGACACTGGTTCGCCGGATGCGGGCCAGTTTTTGCGTGCTCGGGCCACTGTTGGCGCGTCGAGGCCGCGCCGTCGTGCCGCTTCCCGGCGGGTGCCGAATTGGACCTCGACCCGTGGACATACATCTCCGCGGATTGGCGGCGCTGGGGGCGTCGTGGCGGATTGAGCAAGGCTGCGTGGTCGCCACAGCGCGGCGTCTGCGCGGCGCCGTCGTACAGTTGTCGGGTCCGCTCGGCCCCACAGTAACGGGCACCGCCAACGTCCTATGCGCCGCCACTTTGGCCCATGGAACGACGACGCTCCTTGGCGCCGCGCGCGAGCCGGAGATCGTCGACTTGGGACGGTTCTTGGCGAGTCTGGGGGCCCAGATCGACGGCTTAGGAACGTCGACCATCGAGGTGCACGGCGTCGATCGCCTGGAGCAATCGCCGAACGATCTGCACCAAGTGATTCCTGACCGGATTGAGGCGGCCACCTGGCTGATGGCGGCAGCGATCACCGGCGGAACCATCACGCTGGCCGGCGCCGCGCCGCGCCCGATGAGCGCGGTCCTTGAGCGATTGCGGCTGGCTGGCGCGGAGGTTGCGTGCGGCGACGACTGGATTCGATTGAGCCGGAGTCGGCCGCTGCAAAACGTGGACTACTCAGCCGAGCCTTATCCCGGTCTACCGACCGACGTGCAGCCGCTGTGGGCAACGCTGATGACTCAGGCGGCTGGGGTGTCTCAGATGCGCGACCGGGTTTTTCCGCAACGCTTTGGTTACCTCGACGAGTTGGCCAAGCTGGGGGCGCATTACGCGCTGGATCGCCACGGCGCCACGATCTTGGGCCCACGCCGGCTGCGCGGCGCCACGGTCACGGCCACCGATCTTCGCGGCGGCGCGGCGTTGCTCTTGGGCGCCTTGGCAGCCGATGGCAGGACGATTCTCCACGGCACGCGGCACCTGGCCCGGGGATATTCCGGGCTGGCTGAGCGGCTTCAATCGCTGGCGTTCCAGCGCGCCTGACCCTCCCAGCTCCATCCTTGCTGATCGGTTCGGTTACACTGGCGGTTAACCGGCGCCCACCTTGACGCTTGCGCTCAAACTTCCGCACATGCCTGGGGACAAATCGATGGCTTTGACCCGACGACAGTTTATCGGCCGAGGCGCGGCACTGGGCGCCGCGGCAGCCTGGCCGAAGCGCAGCGCGTGGGCGGCAGCGGACAGCGGTCCGGCCCCAGTGGCGATCACGCTCGATTTGGAAATGAGCCGCAATTTTCCCCGCTGGGAAGACACGCTTTGGGATTACGAAAAGGGGAATCTCAACGAGGAGTCAAAACGCTACGCCGCCGAGGCGGCGCGACGCGTGGCCGAGCGCGGCGGCAAGATTCACTTCTTTTCCGTCGGCCGCGTGTGCGAGCAGGAGAACGTTGATTGGCTCAAGGATCTGGCCGCCGCGGGACACCCCATCGGCAATCACACCTACGACCACGTTTATCTCCTGGCCAAAGTGCCCGCGGAGATTCAATTTCGGTTTCAGCGCTCGCCATGGCTGATCGAGGGCCGCACCGTGGCCGAGGTTGTGGGGCAAAACATTCGGCTGTGCACGGCGGCGCTCAAGGAGCGGGCGGGGATCGACGTGAACGGCTTTCGCACGCCGGGCGGATTCCAAGCCGGCCTCGACGGTCGGCCCGACTTGCAGGAGCTGCTCTTGTCGCAGGGTTTTCGCTGGGTCAGCAGCAAGTACCCGGCGCATCCCAACAGCCCGTCCGGCATGGCGCCCGACGAGAAGGTGCTCGAAGGCATTGTCGAGGCACAGGCGGCGGCCCAGCCGTACGTCTATCCGACGGGGCTGGTGGAAATTCCGATGAGCCCCATTAGCGACCTAGGGGCGTTTCGCAATGGCCGCTGGCCGTTGGAGTCGCTGTTGGAGGCGGTCCGCCGCGGCTTGAGCTGGTGCATTCGTCACGGAGCGGTCTACGATTTCTTGGGCCACCCGTCGTGCTTATACGTGACCGATCCGGAGTTTCGCGTGGTGGAACTGATCTGCGAGTTGGTCGACCAGGCGGGCGAGCGTGCGCGGCTGGCGACGTTGGACGAGATCGCGGCAGGAGTGCTGGCGTGAAATTACGGCATATCGTAGGACGGACACTCCCACGCCATTGAAGCTCGCACAACGGCATCGGCATGGTAGCGGGACGGCGCGAGCCGTCCGGTGGTTTGTCGGTCTGGTTGTTCGGCCGGAGGGCTTGCGCCCCTGCCGCTCCTTTGTGAATGCAATCGTGCCAGCTTCAAAGTGGTGGGAGTACCTTACCTACGGAACAACAACTAGGCCGCTTTATCCCGCTGTGCCGTCGGCCGGCAGCAGCCGCTGGCCATAGACCCAGCGGAGGATGAAGTACAACAGCAGCCCCACCGGGCCGAGCATCAGCGTGAAGAACAGGCACGGAATCACCAGCAGGTGCGGGATGCCCAATCGGCGGGCGTTGCGGACCTCCCAACTGCCGATGAATAAATCGAACGCCAGGTAGTGCAACCAGCCGACCAGCGCCACCAGCGGCTGCGAAAACAACTTCAGCACGCCGGCCAGCGACCCCATGTCGCCTTCGGCCGACGGCCAAGCCAACGCCATCCCCACGGCGTACACTATTGCAATCGCCAAGGTCACCACGCCGCTACCCGCGACGATTTCCGTCACCCGCCACCGCGGCGCAACGGCCAGTAAGATCCACACGGGCAGCACGGCCAGATTGCACACGGAAAACACGCTTTCGGCGTCCATCGCGGGCATCTCCCAAGTTTGGTCGGCGAATCAACGGCTCGCTTCGCGATGCCTTATGGCAGCACGTGTCCCGTCTTGGCATCGACCGTGAGCTTCAAGTTCTCGTCGTCGTGCGTGTAGAAGAAAAACGCGTTGAGCATTTCGTCGGGCGTCTGGTCGCCGTAGGGGACCGTGCGGTTGGGGTCGGGATTGTAGGGGTTGAAGGCCGAATTGTCGTAGTGCGCCGTGGCGGACAGGACCGTCCCTTTGGGGAGGCGCATTTCTCCCGGCGCGAACTCGTAGCCCAACTGCCACTCGAAGTTGTAGTTGGGAATCGTCAGCAGCGTCTCCAGCCCGGCGTTGGGCCGCCGAGCGAAGAAGGTCATATCGCGGCCACGGACGTGCATGTGGGCGAACATGCCCAACAACGTAATGTCATGGTCCAGCGTGGCCGAATCATGCACTTCATGCAGCGGGTGATGCGGCGCGATCGCGATGTCGCGAGGATCGATGATGGTGTGGTGAACGCGCTTGCGGACTTCGCCGCGCGGGAACCGCAGCCCGACCGAAATCACCGACTGCTCCGGTTGGCCGGTCGCGACGTAATGAATTTGTAGGACCAGCGCCGACTGGGCGGGCAACAGGAACCCAAGCCCCGACAGCGAGGTTCTCAGATCCATGGGCGGGCCGCCCGGCACGTAGCCTGTGATAAATGTCTGCGCGCCCGCCAGTTCCTTGGAATTCAGATAGGCCATATTGCAGTGATGCACGACGGCCCGGTTCTCGGGTCGGATTTCAATCGCCTCTAGCCAGGTGTCCTGTGGGAACACGTGCGGCAGGATAACGTACTTGTACGAAATGAAACCCGTGGCCTGCAGCTTGTGGGCCCTGGGCATGGCGACCACCAGGTCGGGCTCGCCGATTCGCCACTTGCTGTCGGAAAACGTCAGCGGCGGCGGAGCGTCGGCCGCCTCGCCACGGTCCATGCCGGATTGCACCCAGTGGACGATCGTCTGTCGCTCGTCAGCCGTCAACGAGGGATCGTTGAAGTAACTTCGCTTTCGGTTGTCGGCGTACCAAGGAGGCATCCGCCCGTCGCGAACCACTTCGGCCAGCATCTGGCCGTGTGCCGAGCAGTCCTCGTAACTCACCAGTGCGAACGGCGCGGCGTTGCCGTCGTGATGGCACCCCTGACAGCGCTTCTGCAAGATCGGCTCAACGTGTTTGTGAAACGTCACCGGCTCGGCGGGCTTGTTCTCGACGGGCAACTGCAAGGCCCCGCCGGGAGCGACCGTCGTGGCCGGTTCGACCGGCTGGCCCGCCAACACCTGGTCGAGCGCCCGTTCCAAATCGCGCGCGACGGGGGTCGGCAGGTTGGCCGCGAGGGTGAATTGATCGTCCACTCGACCGCGATAAACCAGCCGTTTTTCGGCGTCAAGCACGGCCACCTCGGCAGTCCGCGTCACACCCAGCGCCCGTGCCGCCAGCCCGTCTTCGTCCTTAACGAACGGAAACAGTCCCTCGCAGGCAAGCTGCTGGGCCGCCGTGTCGCGCACCGAATCGCCGGCCTGCGAGTTGACGGCCACGAACTGCACGCCTTGGTCGCGATACTTGGCGTCCAATTCGAGCAGGCGGGGAAGGTACTTCTGCGCCACCGGACATTCCGCGCTGGTGAAGAACAAGGCGTAAACCCGCTTGCTCCCCAAATCGTCCAGGGAGCGCACCAGATAGCGAATATCTTTGAACCGCAAGCCGTCGATCGGTTGGCCAAGCTCGGCGGCGCCAACTGTCGCGCTCAGGAGCCAACACGCCACGCTTGCAAGCATCGTAAACTGTCGCATCAATCACTTCCCCTGAAACTTTGCCGGACGCTTTTCGAAAAACGCGGCGACCGCCTCCTGGGCGTCTTGGCTGGCGATCAGTTCGCTTTGAGCCCAGCGCTCCAACGCCATCTGCGTATGCCGGTCGAGCCCGTCCCCCTGGTCGACGATCCGCTTGGTCAGGCCGACGGCCATGGGCGCGTTCTTGGCGATCTGCCGGCACAGCGCCTCGGCGTGATCCAAGAGTTCGCCCGTGGGCGCGACACGGTTGACCAAGCCCCAGGTCAGCGCCTCGTGGGCGTCGATGCTCCGCCCGGTCATGAGCAGGTCTTTGGTTCGCGAGGGACCAATGGTGCGCGCCAGCCGCGTGGTTCCGCCGACGTCCGCCACGAGGCCCATCCGCGGCTCGGGCATGCTGAGTTGCAAGTCGTCGCTGGCCACGCGCAGATCGAACGCCAAAGCCAGCTCCAGGCCCATGCCCATCACCTGGCCGTGCAGCGCGCCGATCACCGGCACTTCCGTGGCTTCGATGGCGTGCAGCGCCTGTTGCAATTCGTCGGCAAAGCGGCGCAACCAGCGGGCCGGGTTGCGGTCGCCGACGTCGACCCTGGTCTGGGCCAGCGACATGATGTCGATTCCGGCCGAGAACATAGGTCCATTGCCGTGGACGATAACCGCGCGGACTTGCGGATGTTCGTCGGCCGTGCGGACCGCCGCGGCAATGTCCAGCAGCATTTGCGGCGTGAGGGCGTTGCGCTTTTCCGGCCGGTCGATGAGCACCCACAGCAAGTCGCCGTCGATGCGTGTCTTGATGGTGTCTGCAGACATGTTTCAGTGTTGACTTTGTTGAATGAAGAACTTGTTACGGCCGGGCGAGTAGCCAGTCGATCACTTCCGGCAACACGGCGCCCACTAAAACCGTATGGCCGTAGGTTTCCTTGAGGCGATATTCGATGGGGAGCTTTTCGTCGATCGCTTTTTTTGCGCCGGTTTCGATGCGGCCTGCGGGAACCACCATATCCAGTCCACCGGCAATGACCAGTACGGGCGGCATCCTGTCTTGCTTCTTGAATCCACCGGAACCGGCCAGACATGCTGCGGCTGCGATCCGCTCGCCGGAGCTGGCCACCAAGCCGGCCGTGGTCATGCCCCCCATCGAATGTCCCAACACGTAGACCCGGCCGGGATCGATGGCGTAGTCGTAACTCAGCGCCGCGATGAGCCGGTCCAGGTTGTCGAGCTTGCTGCCCAGCGCCGTAGTGGCGGGCGAAGCCAAAAGAAAGCCCCGCTCGTCGGCCAGTTGCTTGATGACGCCGGCGCCGTAACCTTCCAGGAACATATTCTCATCACCGCCGGCCCCGTGCAGCGAGATCACCAGCGGCACGGGTGTATCGCCCAGTGCGGCCGCCGGGGCATGGATCCGCAGCGGCACGGGCGATTTGGCCGTAGTCACCACGCGCCAGTGGTCTCCCGGGCGGCGGTGGAACGGATCGCGCCCCTGGGACAGCGCCTCGATTTCACCGGCCAATTCCATCGCCAGCCGAATCGGATCGGCCAGCCATTGGGCCGTGTTGCTCTCCGACGGATTGTCGGTAAGCAGCGCGTTGCGGGCACGGACGCTGGTCAGCGCCTCGATCAGTTCCGGCTTGTCCGACGGGAGCTTACCGGCCAACTCGTTCAGGCGGGTTTCGTTGTCTTGACGGGCCTGGTCCAGGGAACGCGGCGCTACGGTCCAGCGTCCGAGTTGCACCGGTCGGCCGCCGGTCCAGGCGATTTCGACGGCGGTGGATTCGTGGAAGGTGGCCGGTTTGTGGCCGAGCGACTTGCGGTGCTTGAATACCGAATAGAACATGACCCCGAACACGGCCACGAAGATGACCAGGCAGACGATCATCATCCAGGTATGCAGGC
>CAYWTU010000036.1:0-13061 GCA_964461275.1 uncultured Pirellulales bacterium
CGCGGTTCGCACGCTCACGCCGGCCAGGCCGGCCAACCGCTGCGACCACTCGGCCCGCCAGCGCGGATAATCGTGCTCGCCGGGTCCGTGATCTTTGTGTCCCCAAACCAACAAAACCCGTAGCGGCTTTGGCGGTACATTTGTGTCAGTTTTCGCCGGCAGAGCAAGGGCGGCCAGTTCCTCGGGGGTGCGCTGGGGCGGGGGCGCTACGCCGATCGGTTCGCTTGTCTGCGCCGCTGGGATCAACAAGAACGTCAACAGGTCGCGGAGCCCGTCGGCCCCCAGCTTCTGTTCCATGCCTTGCGGCATGATGGAAACCGAGCTGGCGGACATTTCTTCCACGTCGTCGGCCGCCACCTCGTGCTGCTGCGCTTCGCCATTGGTGATGCGCAACTTGCCATCCGCTTCGGCTCGCACCAGGCCGGTGAGCGTGCGGCCATCTTTGGTGTGCAGCGCGAAGGGGACGAACTCAGGATTGATCGCGGCGCTGGGCTGCGTAATGTCGCGGAGCACGCTGGCCGGGTCGCGATGGACCAGATTGGTCAGGTCGGGCCCAACCTTCGTCCCGTCCCCGCGGAGCGTGTGACACGCCGAACACTTGGCCTCCTGGCCAAAAAACAACTGCCGGCCGCGCTCCCAGTCGCCGCCAGTCAATTCCGGCGCTGAATTGGACGCTGCACCTTGCGTTTCAAGTCGCGGCAACGTGCCTTGCCATTTTGCCGCATCGACGGCCCCGCTGCCCACGATTTCGGAAATCGCTAGTCGCTGACCGGGCGTCTCTGGCAACGCATAGCCTATGTCCAGCGCAGCGGTCGCGACCTGCGTCGACTCCTTACTTGGCAGCGGCAGGCGAACGGCGTAATGAGTCGCGACGGGATGTGGATCGGTTCGCAGGACCAACCCCAGGCGGTCGTCGGTCAACGCGGCGCCGACTACGCGCAGCTCGTGTCGCGGAGACTCGAGTTGTCGCCGCACGGCGTCGTAGCCCGGCTTGAGCGCCTCGTCACGGTCGGCAGGTCGGACGTGTTCGCCGTATTCGATCTGCGCACCCTCGGCCGCCTTTCTCCAACTATCATCGAGCGGCCGATCGAACGCCACCTGCACATCTGTCGGCGACTTTGCCCACGCCAACACCGGCTGGGGCGCCGCCTTGTCTGCATAGCGAACCTGAAACAATTTGCCCTTGCCCTGCGGGCCGGTGCCCCAGTCGGGCGCCCCGCCGTGACAGGCCAAAACCAAATCTGCCGCTGGCGAAACGGCCACGTCCACCAGCAACATCCGACAGGCGGCGATCAGCGTCTCGCGGCCGACATAGCCGGCGTCCGTCTTGGTTAAGGACACGCGCCATAGTTTGCCGCGCGAGAAGCCGCAAACCAGCGCGTCGCCGTGCCAATGACTGGGGCCAAACGGCTTCTGCCCCCAGCGCTTGTCGTTGAACTTCAGTCCGCAGGTGGATTGATGCTGCGGGCTGAAGCCGACCACGGGCGGTTCGTCGCGAACCTGCGGCAGGTAATCGTTGTGTTGCGGAGGGAAGCCGTAGTGACGGCCCGGGATGATGTGATTCAATTCGTCGAGTGGATTGCCGCCCGGCAGCCAGGTCTCTCCTTCCTGATCGGTGCAAAACAAGTCGCCCGCGGCGTTGAACGCCAGCCCCATTGGAAAGCGAATCCCGGTGCAAACGGTCTCGCTTTTCTTGCCGCCGCGAGGCAATTTTTGGATCGTGCCGCGCTGGCTTTGCAGGCTGTACAGCGACTTGCCGTCCACCACGCGGTAGGCGTTGGTGAAGTCATCGCACCCTAGGCCAAAATACAAACCGCCGTCGGCGTCCATGGCCAGCCCCAGCGAATCGACGCCGCCCGAGTAGTTCGTCGACGGTGTCCAATCTTGAATCACCGTCTCGCGAAGGTCGGCCTGGGCGTCGCCGTCGTCGTCCACAAACTTAGTGATCGCCTTGCCGCCGGAAACGAACACGCCGTCGGCGGTGACCAACATGCTGACCGGTTGAATGACCGGCGGGCCGTCAAAGAATTCGCGCGCGGCGTCTTCCAGACCGTCGCCATCGGTGTCTTGCAACACCCGCACGCGGCCGTCGTAACCCAACGCGAACAGCCGTCCGCGGTCGTCATATTGCACGGCATTGACGTTGGTCATCTCCAGCGGCAGCTCGCGAACCTCAAACCCGGGCGCCAAGAATCGCACCGGCTCGGGCGGCAGCGGCGGAGCGCGGTTCAAGAGCCGCTGGTGTTTCGTTTGCAGGTAATGTTCCACTTCCAAGATTTCTTGTGCTTCCAGTTCGCGGCCGTAAAAAACCAGTTCCGCCACGCTGCCGTCCAGAAAACCGGTGGCGCGTGGTCCTGAATAAGGCTGGCTGTTGTCGTACCAACGCGCGCCCAAGCGGATATCGTCCATCCGGACGGCGCTCACCTTGCGCGGCCGCTCGCCGGCCGGTTGTCCGTTGGCGCGAAGTTGGACCCGCTCCCCGCCGATCGTGAGGGCGAACACGTGAAACGACCCCAGGGACAGCGTCCGCCCCAGCACATCGCGCTCGCCGCCGAAGCCGGCCCCTTCCACGTTGAGCCAGTCCAGCGCGCCGCGCCCCGCCTGTCCTAGGTCGATGTTCAGTCCCGTGACGTAGTCGTTGGTACCGCGGGCGCTTGCCGACAAGATTCCCCGATACCCACCCAAATTCGACCGCGGCGCCACGACCGCCAGCACCGTGAGCGTCTCGAACGCCAAGCCCGGCGACGGCTGCGACCAGGCGAGCCAATCATCGACGCCGTCGAACGATACGACGGTGTCCCGATGGCCAGCCGAATCGGTCGAAATCGCGCTGTCGGAATTGGCCGCCGGCGCCTCCCAAACCCGCCGCGGCTGCTGCGTCTTGGACGATTGCACCAGATGCCGGCCGCGACCGCTGCCATCGTGCCACTGAGACACGGACTCCGATGGCGGTTCACCGTCGGCCGCTGGTGCGATTCGCCGCGCATCGAGCCACAACTCCAGCGACTCGCGTACCGGTAGTCCCGGATCGGTCCACGGTTCCGTCGCCGGCGAAGGCGCGGCCAGCAACACGGCGGCTATCCAAACCGACGCCCGGGCACATGTAGCGTGACGTGACATGGGCAGTACCTGAGGCAAACGGTCGGGATGAGTTGCAAACAACAATTGTATTCGGCCAGCCGGTCGGCGGCGAAGCGGGACGGTTGGTATGGTCATTGGGCTGCCCGCGGCTGGCGGGGAGCGCGATTTTGCGCCAAACTGAGGTCAGCGTGGGAGGCGATTGGCGGATGTTGTTTGTTCGGCTCATACTGCTTTGGGTCTGGGTCTCGCCGGCTACGGTTATCGGGCTGGCGGTGGGGCTGGCGTCGCTGCTCTTTGGCGGCCGGGTGCAGCGCATCGGCCGAACGTTGGAATTTTGGGGCGGGCCGGGCGGCTGGCTGTTGCGCCGCGGCTTGCCGATCCCGGCGGCCGCAATGACACTGGGGCACGTGATCCTGGGCCGCTCGCGAGATGATCTGACGGCGGCCCGGGCGCACGAGTGGGTTCACGTACGGCAGTACGAGCGCTGGGGTCCGCTGTTTATTCCGGTTTACCTGGGACTGTGCGGTTGGCAATGGATTCGCGGCCGGCATCCGTATTGGGACCACCCGTTCGAGCGCGCCGCGTACCGAGAGGCGCCGTAACCCGTTTGGCCCAGCCATCGCCGTTTCTGCCTTCAAATCGCTGGACACGACTCTGCCTGCCATGAACCACACGCTCGTCACTCGCTCGATTGCCGCTGCGCTTTGCCTGGTTGCCGTCGCAGGACCGTTGACCGCCGCCGACCTGCGAGTGCTGTTCTTGGGCGACAACGGCCACCATCAACCCCGGGTGCGGTTCGCGTTGCTCGAGGCGCCGCTGAGTCGCCGCGGCATCGAGCTGACCTATACCGACCGCATGTCGGATCTCAACGCGGAGACGCTTGCCAACTACGACGCACTGTTGCTGTACGCCAATATCGAACGGATTGAGCCCCCGCAGGAACAGGCGCTGTTGAACTACGTCGAGCAGGGGCGCGGCTTCGTCCCCCTGCACTGCGCGACGTTCTGCTTTCTCAATTCGCCGCCGCTGGTCGAACTGATGGGAGCGCAGTTCAAGCGGCACGGAACCGGCGTGTTCCGCGTTGAGAACGTTTTGCCGGAGCATCCGGTCATGCAGGGTTATGGCGGGTTTGAAACTTGGGACGAAACGTACGTCCACCACCGGCACAACGAACGCGATCGCACGGTGTTGGAGGTGCGCGTGGACGGCGAAGGCCGCGAACCGTGGACCTGGGTCCGTACGCACGGCCGCGGGCGCGTCTTCTACACCGCTTGGGGCCACGATCATCGCACTTGGAGCCACGCCGGTTTTCAGAATCTCGTCGAACGCGGGCTACGCTGGGCGGCCGGAAGGGATCCTGGCGTTGCGCCTAGCTACACGGCCGACCGGCCGTTTCCAGCGCCGCGGATGACGCCCACCCGGAAAGACGTGGCCCCGTTTGAATACGCGAACGTCGGGGCCAAAATTCCCAATTACTTGCCAGGCAAGGCCTGGGGCGAGCAGGGCCAGCCGCTCGATCAAATGCAGAAGCCGCTGCCGCCGGATGAATCGCTGAAGCACCTGGTGTTGCCCGAAGGCTTTCGCGCCGAACGGTTCGTGGCCGAGCCGGAGCTCTCCGGCAAACCGATCGCCATGACCTGGGACGAGCGCGGCCGGCTGTGGGTGGCCGAGTCGTTGGATTATCCGAACGAGTTACAACCGCCAGGCCAAGGGCGCGATCGGATTCGCATCTGCTGGGACAGCGACGGCGACGGCCGGGCCGACCTGTTTCGCGTCTTTGCCGAAGGGCTGAGCATTCCCACGGCACTGTGCGTCTGCCGTGGGGGCCTCGTGGTTCAGGACGGAACGTCCACGGTGTTTCTCAAGGACACCGACGGCGACGACCGGGCCGACCAGCGGCACACGCTGATTGAGAACTGGAACGTCAAGGACACGCACGGCGGCGTGAGCAACTTTCGCTACGGGCTCGACAACTGGATTTGGGCGATGCAGGGTTACAACGCCTCGCAACCCACTATCGACGGCCAGAAGCAGCAGGCGTTTCGGATGGGTTTCTTCCGATTTAAGCTCAGCGACGACAGTCCGCCTCGGGTGACCCAGCTCGAATTCCTGCGGTCGACCGACAACAATACCTGGGGCCTGGGGTTAAGCGAAGAGGGCTTGGCGTTCGGCAGCACGGCCAACCACAACCCCAGCGTCTTCATGCCGATTCCGAATCGGTATTACGAACGGGTCCGCGGCTGGGCGCCGTCGTTGGCCTTGGGAACAATCGCGGACACGCACCTGTTTCAGGCCATTACCGACAAGGTCCGGCAGGTGGATCAATTCGGCGGCTACACGGCCGGCGCCGGCCACGCCCTGTACACCGCGCGGCGCTATCCGCCGGAGTATTGGAACCGCACCGCATTTGTGGCCGAGCCGACGGGTCACCTCGTGGGAACCTTTGTGCTTTCGGCCGAGGGCTCCCACTTTCGTTCGACCAGCCCGTTCAACCTGGCCGCCAGTGACGATGAATGGGCGGCGCCGATTGCGGCTGAAGTGGGGCCCGACGGCAACGTCTGGATGCTCGATTGGTACAACTACATCGTGCAACACAATCCCACGCCGCATGGCTTTGAGACGGGCGCCGGGGCCGCCTATGAATCAGAACTCCGCGACAAACGGCACGGCCGCGTCTATCGCTTGGCCTACGGCGAGAACCGGCCGGTCACCTTGTCCTCGCTGTACGATGCCGACGCGGATCGGCTTGTCGCGGCGCTGTCGAGCGACAACATGTTCTGGCGTTTACAGGCGCAGCGGCTGCTCATCGAGAAGCATCGCATATCGGCCAAGCCGGCGCTCTTGCGATTGATCCAAGACACGCGCGTCGACGCCGTGGGGCTGAACGTGGGCGCCATCCACGCTTTGTGGACGCTGCACGGACTGGGGCTGGTTGCCGAAGGCGACACAGAAACGCTGGACGCCATGCGCGGCGCGCTGCGACACCCTTCGGCCGGCGTGCGGCGAAACGCGGCGCTGGCGATGCCGCCTTCCGCGAGCGCCGCAACGACGATTCTGGACGCAAACCTGTTGCAAGACGAGCATCCTCAGGTTCGTTTGGCGGCGCTTTTGGCCCTCGCTGAGATGCCCGAATCGTCGCCGGCGGGCGAAGCCCTCGTCGCCGCCTTGAGCCGTCCCGAGAACTATACTGACCGCTGGATTCCCGAGGCGGTCATCTGTGCCGCAGCCCAACACGCCTTGCCGTTTCTGGCGGCCGCCGCTGAGGTTAAGCATCCTGCCGAGAAACTGACGCAGGCCGTGGCCATTGTGGCCGAGCACTACGCCCGCGGCGCCCCCGGCGCCGCCGTGGCGGGGGCGCTTCAGGCGCTGCTTGGCGCCGATGCGGACGTTTCGGCTGCGACGCTGCGCGGACTCGCAGCCGGCTGGCAAGACGACAATGCTGCGAACAAGACCGCCGCGGTTTTACCTGCCGGCAGCGATGTGTTGCCCAAATTGCTCGCGGCACTACGCCCCGCCGATCGCCCGCTCTTGGTGCGATTCGCCGGGCGCCTTGGCGACACGAGTTTGGAGAGCGCGGCACGCGAGATTCAGGGGCAACTGACCGTGCAACTCGACAACGAAGAACTGGATGCCGCGGCTCGCATCGGCGCCGCTGAACAGTTGCTCGATCTCCTGCCCACCGACGCTGCCTCCATTCGGACGATTCTACAGCGAATCTCGCCGCAGACCGATCCGGCATTGGCCGAAAAACTGATTCGCACGCTGGAGCGCAGCGAGGCCCGCGAGACAGGCGCCCTGTTGGCCGACAGTCTGCCGCGACTTACGCCCGCTGCCCGGCCGGCGGCTATTGCGGTCTTGTTGGCCCGTTCTCAATCGACCAAGGAACTGCTCCGGGCGATTTCCCAAGGCAAGGTCCAACTTCAGGAGCTGTCACTGGAGCAGCGCCGGGCGCTGAGCGAACACCCCGACGCGATTCTGCGGCTCTCGGCGCGCTCGCTACTAGAGCGCGGCGGCGCCTTGCCCAGCCCGGACCGCAAGCGCGTGCTACAAGAGTATCTGCCCATCACCAAACTCGCCGGCGATCCGGCTGCCGGAAAGACCGCGTTCAAGAAACATTGCGCCAAGTGTCATCGACACTCGGGTGAGGGCGAACGGATTGGGCCGGAGCTAACCGGCATGGCGGTTCATCCCAAGGCGGAATTGCTGACGCAAATTCTCGACCCCAACCGCAGCGTCGAGGGCAACTTTCAGACATATACGGTGTCACTGGACGACGGCCGAGTGTTGACCGGTATTTTGACCACCGAAACCAAGACCGCCATCGAAATCCTGGACGCGGAGAACAAGCGCACAACGCTTTTGCGTGACGACATTGAGGAACTTGCTCGCTCGACTAAATCGCTGATGCCCGAAGGATTGGAGAAACAGGTTACCCGTGAGGAACTCACCGATATCCTGGCGTTTCTCACCCAGCGCGGCCGGTTCGTGCCGGTGGACCTGGCCAAGGCGGCCACCATTTCCACGGCCGCCGGCATGTTCACCGACAAAGCAAACCATGTGGAACGGTTGCTGCTGGACGATTGGTCGCCGAAAACGATCGCCGGCATTCCGTTCGTGCTCACCGATCCGCAGGCTGGCGCCGTGCGCAACGCCATCTTACTCTACGGCCCCATCGGCGAGGTCTGCCGGCAGATGCCCAAGCAGGCCGAGATGCCGTGCCACGGGCCGGTTCGCATCGTCCACTTGTTGGGTGGCGTCAGCGGTTGGGGCTATCCCGCAATCAGCGAGAAGTCGGTTTCGATGATCGTCCGGCTGCACTACGCGGACGGCGAATCGGAAGACCATTCGCTGCTCAATGGCGAGCATCTAGCCGACTACATCCGCCGCGTGGATGTGCCCGGGTCGCAGTTTGCGTTGGCGGCGCGCGAGCAGCAATTGCGCTATCTGGCCATTCAGCCTCAGCGGCGGGCGGCGATTGAGCGGATCGAATTTATCAAAGGCCCCGACAACTCGGCGCCGGTGGTCATGGCAGTGACGCTGGAAACCGACACTGCTGGGCCGTAAGGCCGTCCACGTTGCCAAGGAATGTTGCGGTCGCCGCAGCGACGCGCTACTGCTCAACGGTAACCGTTCAGCCTGCGGTTACTTGCACTGCTCTAGCAATTCCAAGAGCGACTTGTTCTGGGGCTCCAAGGCCAACGCCTTTTCCAGTACGACCGAAGCCTCGGCCTTCTCGCCGCTGCCGAGCAGCGCTCGGCCCAAGTCGGCGTGCGCCCGCGTTGAATTGGGAAACGCCGCGGCCGCAAACTTCAGAATGGCTAGGGCGATTTCCTTGTCACGCCCATGCTTGAGCAACCAGTCGGCCGACATCCGCAAACCTTCCAGCGACATCATCTGCCGATCGACCCCGGCGGCCGAGTCCAACATCGTGGGATAATCGGCCACTGCCTGTTCGATACTCCCGGCGCGAACTTGCTGGATCAGCTCCAGCAGCTTCCAGGACCGGGTTTCATGCACTCGGCCGGGCTGCGACACGACGCCGCGCTCATCGGCAACGGGTTGCGGTCGTCCTTCGCCGTCGAAACCGGACCAATGATCGTACTCAATGTAGGTGGCAGTCGCGCGGGCCACATCCGCGCCATGCAGACGCGAAACAAGATACAGCGCGCCGTCAATTCCCGAGGATATCCCGGCCGCCGTGACCACCTTCCCATTGTCCACGAATTTGCGGTCCGCTCGGCAGGAGACCTTCGGCGCCAACAACTGCAAAATGGCGAAGTTGTCGTGGTGCGTGGCGACTTGCAGACCGTCGAGGAAGCCGAGCTTTCCCAGAATCGTTGCGCCATTGCAAATGGAAAAAAGAAGGCAGTCTGCCTGCGCTTGCCGTTTGATCCCCTCGCACAGCGGGGCGTTGTTCATGGCCGACTCCACACCCCCGCCCGGGATGACAACAATTCCCGGCGCCGGGGCGTCCGTGGGGTCGTATTGCGGCGTGATGGTGAGAAACTGGGTGCTCTTGATCGGCTTCTTGCCGATCCCCACGGTATAGACGTCGAACAGCGGTGCGTTGTCGGCGCGGCGTGCGGCAGCGAACACTTCGCCGGGCCCCGAGAAGTCCAAGAGCTCGACGCCAGGAAAAATGAGCACGGCCACTTTCGTCTTCTGGACTGCGCCGGCGGTTGCCGATTGCGCCTCCGCCGCCGCCCCGTGCGTGGCCTGCAACAGGAGATACAGAATTGCTATTGAAGTGCTTCGACATGCGGTCATGATGGGCTCCTTGGGAATAGCAGACACCTCGACGACGCCCCACGGCGACGGCGCCATTGCCAGACGCACAGGACTACCACCGCCGTTGCCACCAACGTGGCCGACGCCGGTTCCGGAACGGGGGAAAAGGCCCCCAGCGACGACAATCCGCCCGGCGCCAGCGTCGGGTTGTACGCCGCTACGCCGAAGGGGCTTGAAATTCCGTCCGTTGGTCCTGCATAGGGGCTGCCCACGCCCGCCGGCGAGACCTTCACAATTGTGTTGGTTAAGTAGTTCGACACCAGCACGTTGCCAAACAAGTCGACCGAAATTCCTGCGGGCGAGACCACGCCGTCGGCCGCGTCGGCGAAAATGCTTCCCACGCCGGCGGGCGTAAATTTTGTCACGCGGCTGCGGAGCACGTCGGCCACATACACGTTGCCGCTTTGGTCCAACGACAGGGCGATGGGCGACAACAGCCCGTCGGCCGCGTCGGCAAACACGCTCGCATTTCCCGCCGTGTCGAACTTGAGCACTCGAGAGTTGTTCAGATCGGCGGTGTACACATTGCCCAACTTGTCGACCGCCAAGCCAAAGGGGCTCGACAACCCATCTGCCGCGTCGGCGAACACGCTGCCCACGCCCGCCGAACTCACCTTGATGATGTTGTTGCTCAGGTAATTCGACACGAACACGGCGCCCGCGGCGTCCACCGCCAGACCCGCCGGCGAGGTGATGCCGTCGGCCGCGTCTGCAAACACGCTTCCCGTCCCTTGCAGGTCGTATTTCATCACCCGGCTGCGCAGGACGTCGGTGACGTAGACGTTGGTCATCGCGTCATAGGCAACGCCAAACGGCGAGAGCAGCCCGCTGGCCGGTCCGGCCAGTGAGTGTTCCAGGCCCGGATCAATGAAGTCGACCACCTGCGAATTGGACAGCGACGCGGTGAGCACCGGCGGCGCGACGGCAACGTAGTAGGTCTGAACGGCGCTCTGGCTGACCGAAGAACCGACGCGCCCCGAACCGAAGAAGTCGAGTTCGTAGAACCCGGGCTTGGAAAAGCCCGAGTAATAGTGAACGTGGCCCCCCTCGGGAACGATGGCCAAATCGGTTGCGTCCAGCCCCGACGTCTGCGAGGCCGAGATCCAGACGTTGGATAGCGTGCTGCCGCTTTGCTGCCACAGCGAAAACGTACCGGGACCGCGCACGGCCGACAACGTCATTTTCATCCATGGCTGAGAAATGGCCGGCACGCGGGGGTCGGTTTCGACGTACGACGTGAACGTGCCTGGCGTCGTTTCTTCCGTGGCCACGGACATCGAGATGATTCCAGCCCCGGGGTTCTGTGGCGTTCGCCAATAGTTGTTGCCCGTTCCCGCGCCAATGAAATTCCACTGTGCGCCGGCCGGCTGTGTGGTGCGGCCCGTCGGGCTGACATACAGCAGCGTGGTGTTCGGGCCGAATGCGTTGCCGTTGTCAAAATCGTAGACGCCCATCTGCCAACCGCCGACGTAGTCGGGCGTAAGATGAACGTGGACATCGGTTAGCACGTCGGTGAACGCCGGACCGGCCGTGGCCGCGATCGGCAAGGCGACTGTGGCAGCGACAAGCGCGGCTACCATCGCGATCGATTTTAGTGAAGTGTTCATGTGACTATCTCCAGTTGAAACCGTGGCTATTCGGGAATGGCGAAGTTGTCGCCGGCTTCGATCCGGCGTTTGAGCACGAATGGGTCGATCCGCTCGACATGCCCGTCGGCGTACAAGTAGTTTTCGATACCCTTGGTGTGGTCCGACTTGTCCTGCCCGGGCGCATACTTGCCAATCTGGCTCGACCAGTGGCGGTCGGGCTGCAAGTCGGCCAACACCTTCTTCCAGGCCTTGGTCGGTCCGGCCGAGAGCCAGCTCATCGAGTGCGTATGGTCGTTGAACTCGCTCCAGCCAAGGCGATCGGAGGCGGGCATGACGGTTATCGTCCGCGACGTCGCCTTGAGCTTGTTCATGCTCAGCCGATACAGCTCGGCGTTGGGGTCGGGCGGTTCGACCGCGTGACAGATGTACTCGTTGAGGATGTAGCTGGTCCCTTTGCGCCCCGCCTTGGCCGCTTTGACGATTTCGTTGCCGCGCTGGTCCATCGGGCAGATTCGCATGCCGTCGACGTCTTCGATGTACGGCGACAGTTGGTAAATCCAGGCGGCGTCGATACTAAATTGTGTGGTGAGCGTAGTCGGCGGAAAGTAGCCGTTGAACGAATCGCAGTACATCGCCATCGCCAATCCAATTTGGTGCAAGTTGTTGGCGCAACGGGTCACGTCGGCCGCCTGCCGCGCGGCCTGCACGGCCGGCAGCGTCATGGCGATCAGGATGCCGATGATCGCCACGACCACCAGCAGTTCGACGAGCGTGAAACCTTTGCGAGGAGTCATGGCTGTGGTCCCGTTCTAGTAGGTGCTGTGTGAAACCGGCTGCCGCGGGAGCAAAGCTGCGCTCCCGCGGCAAGCCGATTCATGTTTACGACGCCTTCCGCCGCCGCCAGGCCATGCAGGCCAGCGCCAAGCCGCCGCCGATGGCCAGTGCCAGCGCGCTCGGCTCGGGCACTTGGGCGTGCATGGCCGCCAATCCTGCCTCGATGATCGCTTCGTCCACCAGGCCATAGTTGCCAACGGCCCAGACCGTTTCCGCTTGTCCATAGGTCGGGTTTGAGGCCCGCAGCCCAAATGCGTACAGGCCGGTCGGAGCGTCGGTGGGAAGCGTGATGGTCAGCGCGCTGTGCCCGCCTAGCGTGCCGTTGTAGGGGGGCAAAGTTCCACCCGCGACAAACGTATCCGTCGGGCCAATCGGGATGCTGATGCCTGTCCGGGTCAGCAGGGCCGCAACGGGTGACGGCCCCACGCTGGCGCCGTCCCAGTACATCAGTGATGCGGGATGCAGCGGCGAGCCGGCGGCGTCGATCGTCAGCGCCTCTCCCGTGGGAAAGACGCCAAACTGCGGATAGACGCCGATGGCGCCCTTGACGCCCGTGCCGGTAAGGATCAGTTCGCTGTCATGGTGGCTATAGACCAGCGTGGACGCACTGACAAGTTGCCCGCCGCTAATGCCGATATCGACCGGAATGCCGTGGGCCCAGGCCGACGCCTGGCATAAGGTTGCTGCCACGGTCAAGAAAAAAACTAGGTTGCGACTCATGATTGTGAGTACCTCAAGTGACGTTCGTAAAGAAAGAGAAGAAAGAAATGTGACCTCGCGGCGCAATTGAGGACGGCGCGAAATCAGATCGATAGCGCAGTGCGACGCAGGAAGCGCGGCGCAGCAACCATGAGCCAACGGCTCGCGGCGTCGTGCGCAGCATCCAGGCTTTGGAAAGCGATCACGCCTTGGGAGGCGGCGGATCAGGCGGCAGAGGGCCGCCAATAGACGTTGTATCGACCAAATCGCACCAGGCCGTCGGCGGGAGATCGAGTAGCAACTCAGTCGCCGCTGGGATGGGAGCCGGCGAAGTCGCGGCGGTCCAGACCGTCGCGCCTCCCGCGCAGCGCTGCGCCCGCACGCCTTCGACCCATTGCCATTTCGTCGGTGGTGCGGCGGCGTTCGGCTTGGCACAACAGGAACGAGCGCTGGTTGGGCGAGTGGCCGGGGTCACGGTTTCATTGTGACCTGAACAGCAACCGCCGGTCGGCCTGTCGTGCTCGTGTTTTTCGTGACCGGCGGCCAGCAACTCCGCAGGCGGGGTCACGC
>CAYWTU010000037.1:0-12999 GCA_964461275.1 uncultured Pirellulales bacterium
CAATGTCAGAACGAGCGCAGCCAACACAAGAACCGGGCGACGGCGATCAAGATGCTTCGTTCACGGTTGGCTCGTGTGGAGGAAGAGAAGCGTGAGATCGAGCAGGCTCACAAGTACAATCAGCAACCCAAAGTTGGCTTCGGGTCGCAGATTCGCAGCTATTTCCAGCATCCCGATCAGCGGATTAAAGACACCCGCACCGGTCATGCCGCCACGAATTTCCAGGACGTGATGGACGGAAACATCCAGCCGTTTTTAGACGCGTATCTGCGTTGGAAGCCGGGAGAGGCCTAGACGGCGCGCCGCGTATCGTCCATTCGGTCGATCCGTCGTCTCGCGCTGCGGGCTTTTTCCCTGCTACTTGGCGCCGCGCAGCTCAAAGCACATCAGCACGTTCTGATCGCGCAGGTACAGCTTGCCTCCAGCCACTACCGGGTGCGGCCAGGCCGGTTGGCTGCTGCGGTGCGGCTGTTCGAAGCTGCCGAGCATGGTGAATTGCCCAGGCGTGGCCTCGACCAGCGAGACCTTCCCTTCTTCGCTGCGAGAAATCAGCATCCCGTCGGCGTAGGCCAAGGCGGATTTGCCTGGCCTGCGGTCCGCCCACATCTCTTTTCCGCCCTTGAAATCCAGACAGGTGAGCAGGCCTGGGTCGTTCGATCCGTAAAGAAAGCCGTCGATCAAGAGCAAGCCGCCGTGGTGATTCTTCATCGCCTTGGTGAAATATGACTGTTCGGCATTCCAGGCGCCGCCGGCACTGGAAAGCTCGACCAAGCCGCCGCCGGTGCCGTACCCGCTGGCGGCGAAGACTTCATTGCCGGAGACGATCGGCGTGGAGATGTTGGCGGTGCCATTGGCGGGAGCGTTATACCGCCATAGGAATTTGCCGTCCGCGGCCTGGACGCCAATCACTCCTTGAGCCGTGAATTGCACGTACTGCTTCACGCCGTCGATGTTGGCGGCGACGATCGACGCATAGCCCGCCGCGTCGCCCACCACGGACGCCCAAACCGTCTTGCCGGTCTGCTTATCGAGCGCTGCGATGGTCGCCGTGCCGCCTCCAGGCGTGCAGACGACCCAGGGACCGTCCACCAGCACCGACTCGGAATAACCCCAATTGGGTATCGACCCGCCGAACTCTTTGACCAAATCGCGGGTCCAGGCCAGCCGGCCGGTTTTGGCTTCGAGCGCCACGAGGTCGCCATTCATCCCCAAGGCGTAGACGCGATCGCCGTCCACCGTGGGTGTGCTCCGAGGACCAGGATATCCTGCGCCGTCGTGCCGCACGGTTCCAATCGCGGCGGCCCACAACTCCTTGCCTTGTGCCGCGCGGTCGAGCGCGAAGACATACTCTTTGCCGTCCCGATTGCCCATGACGTAGATCGCGCCCCCGGCCAGGCTGGGCGTGGAGTAACCCTGGCCCACGTTCTCCACCTTCCAAACCAGCGGCGGACCGTCGGGAGGCCACTGCCGAGACAATCCCTGTTCGCTGGAAAGTCCGGTCCGCATCGGTCCGCGCCAGGCGGGCCAGTCTTGCGTTGCCGGCGTCTGGGGCGCGGCGGCCCGCATCGTTGCAGGACGAATTCCCAGGGCAGTCAACAGCAGGCAGAAGGCGAACTTCGTCCGGCGCACGTAGACACAAGCGGCGGAAGACACGATCATGGCGGCAACCTAAGCTGGGGTGTGAAAATCTCGGCGGGGACTGCAAGCAGGCGAGTCAGTGTATCCGGCGGTTGCGCGCCGGGCAACGCGACGCCGCGGTCGCCGGCCCCACGATCATGACCTCATTCAATGAAGGATCGACTGCCGATGAAGGCGATTCGAATCGAGCAGCACGGCGGGCCCGAGGCGCTGCAACTGGTCGACATTCCTGTGCCCGAACCTGGGCCGGGAAAGGTGCGCGTGCGCATTTCGGCCTGCGGACTCAACTACTCGGATGTGATGATTCGTGGCGGAACGTACCTCGATGCGGTCAAGCTGCCATACCTGATGGGTCGTGAGTTTTGCGGCGTTGTGGATCAGGTGGGGCCGGGCGTCACCGCCTGGCATCCGGGGCAGCGAGTCGTGGGAACCGTTCCCGGTGGTGCGCTGGCCGAATACGCGGTGATCGCAGCGGTGGCGCTCGTTCCGTGCCCCGAAGAGCTGTCGCCCGCGGAAGGAGCGGCGTTTTTGATTCAAGGGCTCACTGCCTGGCACTGTCTGCATGACTGTGCGCGGTTGCAACCGGGCGAATCGGCGTTAATCCATGCGGCGGCCGGCGGCGTCGGAACGCTGGCGGTGCAGATGGCGCTGGCACACGGCGCTAGGGTGATCGGCGCCGCTTCCAGCGAGAAGAAGTGCCAGGCGATTCGCGATCTGGGCGCGACGGCGGTGAACTATTCTCAAGGCGACTGGGTAGCTGAGGTCAAACGTCTCACCGATGGCCGTGGGCCCGACGTGATTTTGGAAGCGGCAGGGGGCGAAACGTTCCGCCGCTCGTTTCTCGAATCGCTGGCCAGCTTCGGCCGGATGGTGGTGTTCGGCGTGGCCAGCGGCGAGATTGTGCCGCTGACGAACGTCGAGATCCTGGGGTCGAATAAATCGCTGACGGGCTATTACCTGGGCAGCTATTTTCCGGCACACCTGGACAAAGTGGCCGCGGCAACCATGCAGATTGTCAACCTGATCCGCCGGAAGAAGCTGCGGCCGGTGATCGGACAGCGATTTCCGCTGGCCGACACGGCGGCGGCATTCGCCTGTCTGGAGGGCCGGCAAAGCATCGGCAAGGTAATTGTCGAGCCGTAGTGGACGCCGTTCTTGAATTTCTTCTTCAACCCGTCGCGTGAGCCTGACATGTACCGTCGTATGTGCTGGTGGCGATTGTTTTTTCTTGTACCGCTGTTGGTTTCAGTGTCGCGGGCCGGCGAAACGCCCACCGGCGATCCTATGACAACCGTCGCCGACGAGAAGGAATCGGGCGATCCAGCGCCCACTTCGCCCGCCAAGCCCGAGCCTGCATCGGAACTTTCCGCTGAGCAGATCGCCACCGTGCCCACGTACAGCGAAGGGGTTGTGTTCGATCACCGCGGCACAGGTTATGTGTCGGCCGGCGACACGATCTGGCAATTTGGCTACGACGCCAAGGGAAAATCGTGGCGGACGCGCCCGTTTGCCGTCACCGGCGCCCCCAACGGCCACAAGATTCTGGCCGACGGCACGCATCTGGTCTGCGACGCCAGCCAACACGCTGTGTTGCGGCTCTCGGCCAAGGGGCAAGCGCTGCCCCACGCGGCAGACGCCTGCCAGGGGCGTCCGCTGCGGGGCCCCAACGACTTGACGCTCGACTCGCCCAACGGCGGTTTCTACTTCACCGATCCCGGCGGCTCCGACGAGAACAACCTGATCGGCACGGTCCATTACGTCGACAAGAAAGGCGAAGTGAGCCTGGTCGAAAACTCGCTGGCCTTTCCCAACGGGATCGCGCTCACGCCCGACGGCCGGACGCTGTACGTCGGTGAGAGCAAGCGCAACCGAGTGTTGAGCTTCGATGTCTTGGCGCCCGGGGCGTTGGGGCCGAGAACGCTATTGGCCAACCTGCCCGACAAGAAAGAAGCGCAGGGGCAAATCGACAACCAACCCGACGGCATGTGCTTGGACGCCGAGGGAAATCTGTACGTGGCGCACTACGGGATGCGCCGGGTGCAGGTGCTCAGCAAAGACGGCGTGCTCATCCGCAGCCTGCCGGGCGGCAACCTGACGACCAGCAATGTGGCTTTCGGCGGCCGAAATCTGGATCAACTCTTCATCACCGGCGCGCTCGAAGAAGGGCCAGACAGCCTGGGCGGGATCTTCCGGATTCGGCTCGGCATCAAAGGGCTGGCGATCCTGCCGCCGGCGAAATAAGCGCTCGGCCAAGGACTTGCTCGGCTGCAGCGATCGCCGAGCTACTCGCTGCGTGCGCCCATCAGGGCGGATTCGATCCGCCGCTGCAACTCGTCCGCCGCCAAGCCGGCGACCAGGACTCGCTTGTGTTGCGACGCGTGACCCGAAAGGAGCGAAACCTGCGACGGGCGGAGATGCAACGCCTGGCACAACGTCTCTAGGATCGCGGCGTTGGCCTTGCCTTTCTCGGGCGCGGCGGTAACCGACACCTTGATCGCGCCGCCAAGCAAGCCCACCACAGCCGTTTTGCGGGCGCCCGGCTGGGCCTTGACGTGCACTATGGCGCCTTCGGGGTGAGCGGACACCGGCGAGGTCACGGACGTATCTCCATGGGCAACTGCCACGCGGTTCACGCAAGCGGCGGAGGAGGGCGATAGTCGTGGTTCATCGGCTGTTTTGCGCCTTGAGGCGGCGCCAAACTGGCGGACGCTGGTTGAGACCGGTTGCCGTTGCCACCATTCCTCGCTCGGATCGCTGGGCGGAGCGCATGGGCTTTCGTTGGCGTCAGCGGCGCGTCCAAGCAGACTGGCTAGCGTCAACAAGTCGAAGTCAGCGAGCCTTGGAAGTTGCGGATGGGCGCGACGCGTGTCGAGGCTTCGCGGCCTTTCCACCTGCTTCGTTTCTCGTTGAAGAATGGTATAGGAACGGACCTTCCGAGAGGGGTGGTGCGTGCATCATTTCCGCAACGCGCTGGAGCGTCGCCAGCATCTCGTTCTGTTGCCTTTGCTGAAGTCGGCTCAGTTCGCTCCGAAAGCGGTCTCGCAATAGCGGAGGGGCCTTGAGCGCAAGGTTGCGACCTTTTTTCGTCGGAATGGCGATGATGCTGCGCCGATCGATCTGCGACCGCTGGCGCACAATCAGCCCCTGTTGCTCCAATCGCCCGAGGATTCCTGTGATCGTGGGCTGACTCACGTGCAGCGCGTCGGCCAAGGTCATGGGCGAGGTGTTTCGGCCGGCAATAATTTCACGCAACGTCGCCAACTGCGGAGCGGTCAAGCCGGCGTCGCGCCACAGTTGCCTCGAGTATTGGTCGATGGCCTGTGTGATACGGCGCAAGGCTAGCACAATTTGATCGTCTGTTGAAAGCATCATGTATCCGTGGAGGTTTATGCACTCGCAGGCTTTTCCAGTCGGATCATACCGCGACAGGCAGTTCTTTGCTCGCTAAACATTCGGGCGGTCAATTCCCCCCCCTTTGTCGCGGCCTGATCGAATTCGGGTGGGGGCCGTTGCCCTTGTGCCGCGAGATATGCATAGTACAATATGCATCGTGCAAGGCCGCCGATCGACCCTCGTCTAATTCGCCTTTGTCCCGGCGGGCCGCACAACAACTGCGACGCGGCGTGCAGTGCCGACAATCGTTCGATTCTGGAGGAGTCTCAATGCTGGTCCTCAGTCGCAAGGTAGGTCAGGCTATTCGAATTGGCGACCAGATCGAAGTAACGGTCCTTTCCGTCTCGGGCGGCCGAATCCGGGGGGGCGTTGCCGCCCCGCAAGGCCAGCTCCTGCTGCGCGGCGAGCTGCCCAAGGAACTTGCCCGCCGCCCAGCTTCGATTGGCTTCGCAGTTCGTAAGGCCCGTTAGGTTCTCGCGACCGAGCGCATTGTTGGCGCCGAGTAACCGCGGCCGGTGAACTAGCCATTTCTTAAGCCCCGTCGAAGAAGGTCAGGCAGGCGTTATGAAGCACACCTTCGAGCTCCACGACTGTAGCTTGGTGCGTTGCGCTACGGGCCGATCCTGTGCCAACCTCCGCGAACTTCTGGAGGCCTTGCGGACATCCCCGACGACCGTGTTGCGCCATCATATGATCCGGTGTGCATTGGAAGATCACTTCGACCTTTACGAATTTCCGAACGATCTGGCCCGATGGTGCTGGGAGGCATTGGGCGAGCGACAGCTTGCCGAAGAATTGGCCCTGATCGACCCCTACGAGTTGGGAGACATCGAGCAGGTAAAAACTGTGGTCCTAAACGCAATCGAAGATCGTCTCTGGGCGCTGGATCGGGTTCCCTGGTGTCGGCCGGGGTTGGAACTGCATCTGGTCGAGTCTCGATTAATCAGCTTCGATACGGGCGAACGTTTTAACTCGCTGGCGTCATTCGTAGGGGCGCTGCCGCGACTCTCGCGTCGTTCGCTCTATTACCATTTTCACGAAGCGCATCAGCGTCAGCAGTCGGACGACATTTCGGCTTGGCTTGAACGCTGCGGGGCAGACTCGACACTCGTTACCGCGCTGCGCTCCATCGACTATTACTACCTCAACCTCAACCAATTGCGACGTCGGGTGCTGGACTCGCTTTGCGCGCACATGTCCGATCCGGCAGTAGTCTTTGGAGGTGTTCCTTGAACATGCTCGACCGTTATGAAGAAGTCGTCGGCCATTTGGAGATCGACCGCTTGCGCCGCTTGGCGGAGCGACTGCGAGGAAAGCGTGTCGTGCACGTGAATTCGACGAAGAAAGGGGGCGGCGTAGCCGAGATTTTGGCCTGGATGACTCCGCTGATGCAGGAGCTTGGCTTGGACGCCCAGTGGGAAGTCATTCAAGGTCACGAGGATTTCTACCGCGTTACCAAGGCATTTCACAACGGCCTGCAAGGCCTGTCGGTGAGCTTAAGACCGCGCGACTTCGATTTGCATATGGCGGTGAACGAGGCCAACGCCCAGGCGCTTAACTTGGAAGCTGACGTCGTGTTCGTTCACGATCCGCAACCGATATTCTTGCCGGCGTTCAGTCAACAAGGACGCGTGGGACGATGGGTCTGGCGGTGCCACGTCGACGCCTCGCGACCGCATCGCGAGGTCTGGCGACATTTATCCAAGGCGATGCCGAAGTATGACGCCACCATTTTTTCCATGGCGGCGTTTACGCGGCCAATCGGGCGACCCATGTTTCTGGTCCCGCCGTCGATCGACCCGTTGTCCGATAAGAATCGGCCCTTGACGGATGACGAACGGACCAAGGTGTTGGAGCGGTTTCAAATCGATCCGCAGCGGCCGCTGCTGTTGCAGGTTTCGAGGTTCGATCGCTTCAAGGATCCGCTGGGGGTCGTTGACGCCTACCGGCTGGTAAAACGAAGCCATCCCGAGTTGCAGTTGGCGCTCGTGGGCGGGCCGGCAGATGACGATCCGGAAGGAGCCGAAGTGTTGGCCGAAGTGCAAGAGCGTGCCGGAGTGGATCCTGATGTGAAGGTCTTGTCGATTCCGCCGGATTCGCACGTGGAGATCAACGCCTTGCAGCGCTCGGCAATCGTCGTGTTGCAGAAATCGCTTAAAGAGGGGTTTGGATTGACGGTGACCGAGGCCCTTTGGAAAGGCAGGCCGGTCATCGGCGGCGCTTCCGGCGGCATCACGCTGCAAGTTCACGACTACCAGACAGGTTTTCTCGTCCACTCGCCGGCTGGCGCGGCATACCGCATCCGCTACTTGTTGCGTTACGCCGAAAAGCGCGAACGCATGGGGCAGACGGGGCACGATTTCGTCCGTGAGCATTTTCTCTTGACGCGTCACTTGCGCGACTATCTGTCGCTGCTGATGTGCCTCGACGATCCCAGAATGGACACGCTCGCGGCATGAACGCACGCCGCGTGGCAAGCCAACCTTCGACGTCTCAAGACAGGGGGGATGTGTCATGACAGAACCCACGGAAGCCCAACATCATGCGGGTAAAGAGCGTGAGATCAAGCTCACCATCGACGGACGGCCGCAGAACCTTACCTTCGAGCAGGCATTCGCCCTGGGACATGAATTGTGGCGGCGCGGCAAGGCGCTGGAATCGACGCTGTTGTTCCAGCGTCTACACCGTCACGACGACGGCAACCGGCCGGTTCGCCTGATGCTCGCCCGTGGGCTGGCTCGGCTGGGCAAGTTCCAGGAATGCCATCGTCTTCTGCACGAATCGTTCGACGAACAAAACTCGGACCTCGCTTGCCAACTACACGATGCCTTCGTCCTGCGGGCCCTAGGCGACAAGCGCGATGCAATTCACGATGTTGCGGAATTCGCCAAGAATCACCCCGATTTCCCCACCGTGTGCCTGATTCTAGGCGACCTTTGGGAGTCTCTGGGCAGGGCTCGCCACGCTCGGGCCGCATACAAACTGGCGGCGCAGCGGGCCCAAGGTCACGGTGCGGTGGCGTTTAGCGCGCGGCATCAGTTGGCGACCTTGCGCCAGCGTGACCGTGAAGACGATGAAGATCAAGGCGATGAATCGTTATCTTAGGCTTCAGGACGTTGGGCGACGTTCGGCATACCGGAGGACTAAATCATGAAGCCACACTTCACACCTGCGTCGCGAACCGGCGTTGGCGTGGTGACCACCGCGAGTCTGCCTGACGACGACGGAGCCATGTCTCAGGCCGTCACCAGCCAGGCCGGTACGGTTTGGACACGCTCAACGCTGCAGGAGCTGATTGCCCAAAAGATGGCGGGCTATCGATTCATTGTGGTGGCGAATCGAGAGCCGTTCATCCACCATTTCAATGGTGACCAGGTCGTAGTTATGAAGCCTGCCAGCGGCGTGGCGACCGCGCTGGACCCCATCATGGACGCTAGTGGCGGAACCTGGGTTGCGCACGGCAGCGGCGACGCCGACCGCGAGGTTGTGGACGAGCGCAATCGAGTGCGCGTGCCACCCGAGAGTCCGGCTTATACCCTGCGTCGGATTTGGCTGACGAAGGAACAGGAACAGGGCTTTTACTACGGACTGGCCAACGAAGGGCTTTGGCCACTGAGTCATGTCACCTTCAAGTCGCCTACTTTTCGCCCGAAAGATTGGGAGATGTACCGCGAGGTGAACCGTCTGTTCGCCGAAGCGGTGCTTGACGAAGCCGAAGACCAACCGACGTTTGTATTCATACAGGATTATCATTTTTGCCTTTTGCCTCGGATGCTCAAACAGGCCGGGACCAACCTCATCGTGGCGCAGTTTTGGCACATCCCGTGGCCGAATCGCGAAGTCTTCCGCGTTTTTCCCTGGAAGGAAGAACTCTTGGACGGGCTTTTAGGCAACGATCTCTTGGGCTTTCACATCCGTTACCATTGCCAGAATTTTTTGGACACGGTGGATCGCACCATCGAAGCCCGGGTGGACACGGACCGATTCGAAATTACTCGAGGCGGCGCGACCACGCTCGTTCGCGACTTTCCAATCAGCATCGACTACGCGGAGCACGCCTCACTTGCGGCGTCCGCAGACGTAGCCTCCGCCAAGGTTCGATGGCGCAAACGGCTCGGCAGCTCCGTGGAGTTTCTGGGGGTCGGCATCGAGCGGCTCGACTACACCAAGGGCATTCCGCAACGGTTGCGAGCCGTTCATCAACTTTTTGAGGAGCATCCCGACTTGAGGCGGCGGATGACTTTCTTGCAAGTCGCGGCGCCGTCTCGTTCGCACATATTCGAATACCGGCGGCTTGAGGAGGAGGTGGAGACTTTGGTGGAGCAGATCAACTTTCGCTGGAAGGACGCTGGTTGGCAGCCCATTCTCTACTTGAATGAACACCATGGACCGGTGGACATGATGGCGATTCACCAACTGGCGACCTTCTGCGTGGTCAGCTCGCTGCATGACGGCATGAACTTGGTGGCCAAGGAATTCGTCGCCAGCCGCAACGATGAAGACGGCGTGTTGATTCTCAGCGAATTCACCGGTTGCGCTCGTGAGTTGACCGACGCGCTTCGCGTGAATCCGTTTGCCGTGCACGAGATCGCCGACGCCATGCACCATGCCATCATGATGCCGCCGGAAGAGCGCGCGCGAAAAATGAGACGGATGCGGGAGCACATCGCGCGTTACAACGTCTATCGTTGGGGCGGCAAGGTCCTGTCTGAATTGCTGCGATTTGATTTTCCGGAGAACTCCTGATGCCTTTGCCGCTGACGGTCTTACTGGAGCGCTTGGACGTATCGATGCGCGCGCCGCGACAAATCTTGCTCTTCTCGGATTTCGATGGCACGCTTACTCCCATCCGCAATCGTCCCAGCGAATGTAGTCTCGATCCAGCCGTACGACACATCCTTAGTTCGCTGGCCGGGCAGGCCTGTGTCTCCCTGGCGATCGTCAGTGGCCGGCAGATTGATGATCTGCGCTCCCAGGTTGGTGTTTCTGGGATTACCTTCGTCGGAAACCATGGCCTGGAAATCGCCGGTCCTAATGTCTCCTTTTGCGAAACGCGGGCGGCGAGTGCCGCCGGGCATCTCGACTGCTTGGTCATGGATGTGGCCAAGGCGGTGTCGCAGTTTCACGGCGCGTGGGTTGAGCACAAGGGGCTGTCGGCCAGCGTCCACTTTCGTGAAGTTGCCGCGATCGAGAGATTGCGGCTTATTGCATGTGTGCAGCGTGTTTGCGAGCCGAGTATTGCGTCGCGCCAGTTCCAATTGCGGCCGGGCAAGATGGTTCTCGAAATTCGCCCTATGATCGAGTGGAACAAGGGAAGCGCTGTGTGTTGGTTGGCGACGCGATTTACGACCGGCGACCAGAGGCCGTTGGTGTTGTACTTTGGTGACGATGAGTCCGATGAGGATGTGTTTGCTTCGCTGCCTGTTGGCGTCACGGTAAAAGTGGGGGATGATTGCCCCACGTTAGCCAGGTATTCGGCGCGCGATACGGAAGAGGTGCGCTGGTTTCTGGGATGGCTGCTGAGTCGGATTGTGGGTCTTACGCGTCTTTCTCACGATCGCTCCCATGCCGGGCGGTAGGCCGTTGAGTTACAGGCAACCCTCAAACAGGGCCGAGCCGATGCGCACCAGCGTGGCGCCTTCGAGAATAGCCGCCTCGAAGTCGCCGCTCATGCCCATCGAAAGTTCGTCCAGTGCGAAGCGGCCTTGCCAGGCCTGCCGCAACTGGTCGCGCAGCTCACGCAGGGCCGCAAACTCGCGACGCACGGCGGCCGCATCGCTGTCGAGCCCCGACATGGCCATCAGGCCCCGCACTTCGATGTTGGGCAGCCCCGCCAAAGACACAAACAGCTCGGGCAAATGTTCCGCTGCGAAACCGTGCTTTGCGGCATCGCCCGAAATGTTGACCTCCAGCAGCACCGCGGCCGGGCGACCGATGTGCGCCGCCTCGGCCTGAATCGCTTCCAGTAGCCGCAAGCTGTCCGCCGAGTGCAGCAGTGTCGTCAGCGGCAGCGTCCGGGCGATCTTGTTGCGCTGCAGGTGGCCGATCAGGTGCCACTCGACCGATTCAGCCGTCTGCGGCCCGACCAGGCCCGGCAACTCCCCGTGCTTCTTCCACAGGTCTTGAGGTCGGCTTTCGCCCCACGACCGACAGTCCGCCCGCAGCAGCAGCGCCGCCGTTTTGGTGTCAACGTACTTGGTGACGGCCACCAGGCGCACGGCGCTGCAATCGCGACCGCTGCGCTGGGCGGCATCCGACATCCGCTGGCGGACTGCGGTCACGTTGTCGCGAACGCGGGCCAGTAGATCATCGGCTTCCACGCTAGGCAATCTCCAACAACTGCTTGGCTCTGCCGCGGCGGGTGAATCGGGCCGTAAGGAACTCGGTCATCAAATTGAGGCCCAATACCGTGCGATTGGCCCGCCCGGTCAGCGAACGATACACCAGCCACTGCTGGTCGCCAACCTGCACGCGAAACGCCGCAGCCGCCTCAGTCGGTAGGATTTCCCGATCCTGGGCGACGGTCAATTGTCGCCAGGTCCGCTGTCGTTTGCTGCGGCCGGAATCCAAATCGACGAGCAGCGGCGCGAACAAGCGCCGGCCGAGTCCCTCCTGCTCCAGAGTCAGTTGTCGACCATGGCATTGCAGTTCACCCACGCGGCGATCGCTGCGCCATTCCGGCAGCGCCAAGGGAAACACCACTGCCTCGCGTTTGCGGCACAAGAGCCGACCTTCTCGCGTCTCGGCCTCGGCAACGAATTGAGTTCCCGCGGCCAGCGACAAGTCGCCGCGGTAGGCCACGCGTTGTCCCAGTCGTCCGATCACCGAGTCGGCCAACAACAGCAACCGGTCGCGTTTGGCGAGCAGGATGTGCCGACCCACGATCAGTTCGTCTTCGTAATCGGCTTCGAGCTCCAGGTAATCGACATCTTTATCACTATGCCAGCACAGCACTTCCCAGGGCCCCGCGGCATGCACCGGCCGTCCGTCGACTTGAACGCCAACGTGCCAAGCGCCACACAGCAACGTCTGGCTTCCCGTGGCCACTTCCACTTCGGGCATCGCCCCGGAGAAATCGACCGTCACTCGGTCGGCAGCGGCGCTCCAGTCGGTACGCAATACGGCCAGTCCGGCTTCTTCGGCGCGCGAGGCGGCGGAAAGTTTTCGCGGCGTCGCAGTGGGCCGTTTCGGTCCAGACAGTTTTTGCAAATAGCATGAAACGGCCTGACGAGCCGCCTGGCAGTCCAAGGCGTCGTCGATCGCCGCCGCCAGGCCAGGGGTGGCCGACGTGGGCGAGACGTCGACCAGCGGCAGCGTCCCGTCAGGGCGCGAGAAACGGCACGCGTTGAGCAGCAGCTCTTGAAACCGGCGCTCGGCCGGCTCATCCCAAGTTCGCTTCAACTCGCCCAGCAAGCGGCGGCAGCGCAGCAACGACGCGACGAGCGCCCAAATATCCTCGGTGTGGCCCGCCAGCCACCAGCCGCCTGGAACCGTCGTCCCCAGCAAGGTTTGTGAGACAACCTGTCGCGCGCCGTCGCGCAGCCGTCGCGGCGTGCGCAGCTCAGGCAGTTGATAGGCCAGGACCACCGGCAGCTCGCCGGACAACAGCAATCGGGCGTAGGCGTCTTTCTCCACCGCCGGCTCGGACGCCAGGTGGATGGCGTGCAGTAAGCAATCCAAAAGTTCCCACCACGCCTCGGCCGACAGTCGTTGGCTCAATTGCGGCAACGCGTAAGCCCAGGCCAAACATTCCATAGCGTAGGCCGCCGGCGCGGGCTGCGGATCGGATTCGAGCATCCAGGCGCGCACTTCGGCGTCTGACTCTTGCTGGCGGCGTTGGCTTCGGCCGGAGCGCTGCACCAGGCCGTCAATCAACGCAAACGTGGCGGCCCAAGTGTCGTCGGCATGGCGAACCCAAGCCAGCGGACTCCCCTTGCGCATGCGAAACAGTTTGGCCATGTCACGCGT